>NZ_JBVJBI010000018.1:0-64375 GCF_055589745.1 Kitasatospora sp. NPDC041917
CGACGCCAACACCAGGCCCGGACCAGCCACTACAAACGACGAGGCCACAGCCCAAGAGCTGAAGCCTCGCCACAGTAAGCACCGTTGCAGTACTAGCCGGCCCCAGGGCACGCCCTATCGGGCCCGGTCTTCGACAGGGGCTGGCCCGCCCGCCGGTCGGTGGCCCGCCCACTGGAGCAGCAGCAGGCTGGTCAGCGCGGCGAGGGCACACCACGTGGAGACGAAGGCGAGGTGCCAGAGCAGGGCGCAGGCGGCGGCGCCCGCGCCGGTGAGGAGACCGAGACGGCGGAGCAGCCGGTCGCCGCTTGCCAGCAGGGAGCCGACGGTGACGAGGAGGTAGCCGGCCAGCAGGAGAGCCGGGTACGGGATGCCCACCGCATAGCCGAGGGTGTGGCCGTGCACGGTTGCCCCCACCGGGTGGGAGCCGATGGCCACGGCCGGTGGAACGGCGACCGCCGCACCGAGCAGGGTGAGCGCGGCGAGCAGCCGTCGGCGCGGGCCGTCGGTCGCGCACCACACGGCGGCGGGGACCAGGACGGGCAGCAGCGGCAGGGCGACCACCGCCCAGGCGGTGCGGGCCGCTCCGGCGAGGCCGTCCGGCAGCCCGCCGTCGGTGCCGAGCCAGACCAGCGCCTCGATCAGCTGGTGCACGCCCAGGACCAGGGGGAGTGCGGCGAGCGGCAAGCGCTCGGGCCGGCCGGCCCGGTGGGCGCGGACCAGGCACGCCACCCCCGCGACCGCGACCAGCCCACCGGCCACGGCGTCCGCCTGCGCACTCCAGCACATCGGGGCCTAACCGGTGCTCCCGGGGCGGTCGTGCTCCGCGGACCCGCCCGTCGGTTCGTCCTCCGGATCGTCGTCCGGATTGCCCTTCGGCTCGTCGTCCGGTCGGTCTTCCGGCCCGCCCCCGGACTTCTGCTCCGCCCCGCCCTCCCGCGGCTCCGCTCCGTCCTCCGGCGGTGCCCCGATGCTCTCCAGGGTGTCGCGGACGGTCCCGGGCATCGCCGGATGGCGGCCGATCACGATCACCCCGATCACGATCGCGACCAGCCCGGCCGCCTGCCAGGCCAGCGCCGCCGGGGTCACCCGCAGCCGGTCGCCGAGGAACCCGACCGCGCAGGCGATCCCGGCCACCGGCTGGGCGGCGGTCAGCGCCGGCAGGGACATCCGCAGCGGCGCCGCCTCGAAGGCGCTCTGCACCAGCAGCAGCCCGACCACGCCCGCCACCACCACCGCGTACGGTTGCCAACTGCGCAGCACCGCGGACAGGCCCTCGTGGTCGAGGCGCTGGGTGGTGGTCCGGGTCAGCGCGTCCTGGAGGCCGTAGAGCAGCCCGGCGGCGAGCGCCAGCAGGGTCGCCTCCTCGAACAGCGGCAGCCGCCGGGCCAGCGAGACCAGCAGCACGACCAGCCCGACCACGGTGCCGACCACCAGCCAGTGCCGCAGCTCCCCGGCGGGCGCCCCGCCGCCGGTCGGTTGCCCGGCCACGATGAAGGCCGTCACCCCGAGGGCCAGCAGCAGCACCCCGGCCCAGCCGGAACGGCCCAGGGTCTGACGGGTCAACACCCGGGCCAGTGCCATGGCGAAGATCAGATTGGTGGCCAGCAGCGGTTCGACCAGCGACACCTCGCCCTGGTTGAGGGCGAACGCCGAGAGGATCAGCCCGCTGACCATGAACCCGGTGCCGAGCAGCCACTGCGGCATCCGCATCAGGTCCAGCAGCAGCCGCCAGCGCAGCAGATCGGAGCGAGGGGCTTGCTGCGCCGCGTGCTGCTGGAGGACGAAGCCGAGCCCCAGACAGCAGGCCGCACTGAGAGCGAGGAGGAAGACCGCCACGGAGGGACCACCAGGTTGTCGCTGCCCGCGCCGCGCCGACGGCTCCGAGAGGTGGGTCGGAGGTCGCGGCCGCTCCCGCCAGCCTACCGCCGGGCCGGTGCCCGGGCCGGGCGCACGACACGCGCGCGGCGCGGTGGGCACCGGGTCGTCCGGCAGCGCTTGCCGCCACCGGCGGGGCAGGCGCACGCTGGTGTGAGCGGCCGCCACGGGTCACCGTCCGTGCCGGTCCGGACAGGCGCGACGGGGGGCCGGCGCCAGGAGGTGTGGCATGCACAACCAGTGGGACGTGGAGCTCAGCTTCGAGGAAGACGGCGTGCACACGGCGTGCGAGGCCAGGCTGACCGGCGCCAGGGCGCCAGGCCTGAGCGCGCACGGCGAATCCGTGAAAAGCGCGGACGACCGTCCGCTCGCCAGGATCGGCGAGGAGGTCGCGGCCGCCCGGGCCCTGGAGGACCTGTCCCGCAAGCTGCGGGCGCAGGCCACCGGGGAGATCGACGACGAAGGGCACCGCCCGGGGTACCTGATCTACTGAGCCCACCGGCAGCCGAACCCCCGTAGGTCACGGGACTTACGCGAAGTCCCTCGCACGTCCGAACCCGGCAGCACGAGAAGTCGGGTGGGCCGACTTTTCGCGCGGGTTGGGTGTGGCGCCTGCCTCGGGGCGGTTTCGGTGCAGGGGGCGGGGCGACGTCTCGTGGGGTGGGTGGGGGTGGTCAGGTTTGGTGGGTGGGGGTGAGGAAGGTGGTGAGGCGGGGGTTGAGGTCCTGGGCGGCGGCCATGGGGAGGTTGTGGTGCGAGACGCCCGGGAGGATGGCGACCTCTGCTCCGGGGAGGGTGCGGCGGGCGGTCCGGGCGATGCGGTGGGGGTCGTGGGTGCGGCTGTGGGCGGCGAGGAGGGTGAGGACGGGGGCGGTGAGGGTGCGGAGGCGTTCGGGGGAGGGGCGGGGGCCGGTCACGACGGGGGAGGCGGGGAAGTCGGCGTAGCCGAGGGCGTAGAGCTCGCGCCAGGCGGGGTCGAGGGGCGGGGTGTCGCGGGTCTCCCAGTCGAGGTAGGAGCGGGCGCGGGCCGGGGTGCGGTGGGGCAGGAAGAGGGGGAGGGCGCGCAGCAGGTAGCCGGGGCGGAAGCCGGCGAAGCACTGGGTGGGGTCGAGCAGGGCGAGCCTGTCGACCCGGGCGGGGGCGTGCAGGGCGTACTCCAGGGCGATCCAGCCGCCGTACGAGTGGCCGCAGAGGTCGGCCTGCGGGACGTCGAGTCCGTCGAGGACGGCGTCCAGCCAGCCGAGCAGGCCGGGGACGCCGTCGAGGGCGGCGCCGTCGTGGATGCTGCGGCCGGGGTCTCCGATGAGGTCGACGGCGAGGACGCGGTGTCCGGCCTCGGCCCAGGCGCCGGCGTTGGCGAACCACATGGTGGAGGTGGCGCCGCCGCCGTGGAGCAGGACGAGCGGGTGGCCGTCGGCGGGGCCGCAGGCGTTGATCCGGGTGGTGCCGTGGGCGGTGCGGACGGTGAGTGCCTCGACCGGGACGGGCCAGCGGGCGAGCAGGGCGTCGTAGGCGGCGAGGAAGGGGGCGGTGCGGGCGGACATGGGGCCTCCGCGGGTGTGGTGTGATGGCGGCCGGGTCGGCTGAACCACTCGCCGAACACGTATCGCGCTGAACAAGCATCTCGCTGAGCAATTATCTCGCTGAGCGAGAGAATAGTCGCACATGCCCTCCCCGAGGAAGGACGACAGGGTGTCCGAGGTTGCCGAGCCGATGCGGCTGGTCCATCTGCTGCGTGGCCTGACGGTCGAACTCGACCTGTTCGGAGCCGAGTTCGCGGCCCGCAACGGTCTGCACCCGACCGATCTGCGGGCGCTGATCCACCTGCTGGACGCGGCCAGGGCCGAGGAGGTCGTCACCCCGGGCCGGCTCGGCGAGGCGCTGGGGCTGAACTCGGCGGGTACCACCGGCCTGGTGGACCGGCTGGAGCGGCTCGGGCTGATCCGGCGCGAGCGCGACCCGCAGGACCGGCGCCGGGTGCGGCTGCTGGTGGAGGAGCGGGCGATGGAGCTGGGGGAGGGCTTCTTCGGAGGGCTGATCGGCGACCTGGTCGCGGCGATGCGGCGGTTCGAGCCGGGGGAGCTGGACACGGCCCGGCGCTTCCTGGCGGCCGTGACCGAGGTGGTGTCGGCCGCCAGGGAGAGGTGAGCGGGCCGGAACTACGCGGGGCCGAGGGTCCAGCTGATCACCGACAGCGTCGCCATCGACAGGAGCGTCGACCAGAGCACCGCGTCCCGGGCGAGGGCGGTGCCCCGCTGGTACTCGCGGGCGTAGGTGTACACGTTCTGCGCGGTGGGCAGCGCCGAGAACAGCACCACGGTGAGGAGCTGGTGGGCGGGCAGGTGGAGCAGCGGGCCGGCCACGGCGAGTGCGACCAGCGGCTGGACCAGGGTCTTGAGCACGACGATCAGCCCGACCTCGGTGCGGCGCGGACGGCCGTCCGCCGGTGGGCGGTTGTGCAGCGAGAGTCCGAGGGTGATCAGCGCGGTGGGGACGCCGGCGCCGCCGAGCAGTTCGCAGGAACGATTCAGCTCGGCAGGCAGGTGCACGCCGGTCGCCGAGACGACCGCGCCCAGCGCGGTGGCCAGCAGGATCGGGTTGCGGACGGGCAGGGTGAGCAGCGCCCGGCGGCCGGCCGCGCCACCGTCCAGGACGGCCAGGACGGCGGGGGTGACCACCAGGATCTGGAACAGCACCACGGGCGCCACGAAAGAGGCGTCGCCGAGGACCTGCATGGTCACCGGGATGCCGAGGTTGGCCGAGTTCACGTAGCCGGAGGCCATCGCGCCGATGGCCAGTTCGCCGGGCTTGCGGTGGAACAGCAGCCGCCCGGCGAGCAGCCCGAGGCCGATCGCGACCGCGGTGCCCGCAGTGAAGGCGAGCATCGAGGCGTTGGCGAAGCGGTCCAGCGGGGTGCGGGCGATCATCAGGAACAGCGCGGCCGGCATCGCCACGTGGAAGACGAACCGGTTGAGCACCGTCTCGGCGTGCGGCCCGAGCAGTCCGGCGCGGCCGACGACGTAGCCGACGCCGGTGAGCGCCCAGATCGGCGCGAAGGCGGACAGCAGGGGATGCAGGGCTGGCATGGTTCCTCGGATCGCTCGGACGGGTCTGCCGGTGCGACGGGGACGTCCCGTCGGGGGCGCCGACTTCCGAGCGCGGTGACCCCCCCGAAGCCCATGAACCCCCGGGGCAGTAAACCAGTGGCCGCGGGCGCGGCGATCAGTGGGTCTGTCGCGAGCACGCCAGCAGGACCGGCTGTCCGGGACGGTGTCGGCCGGCAGGGGCGGGGCCGAGGGCCCGGCGCCCGGCCGATCGCCCGGGCGCCGAGAGACCGAGGCCCGGCCGATCGCCCGGGCCTACGATGGCCCGATGGAGGACCAGTACCTGAGCCTGTCCGAGGTGGAGGCGATCGCGCGCCGGGCCCACCAGGGGCAGGTGGACAAGAACGGCCACCCGTACGGAGAGCACATCGCGGCGGTCGCCCGGGGGACGGCGGCGCGCGGCGGCAGTGCGGCGCAGATCGCGGCGGGCTGGCTGCACGACACCGTCGAGGACGACCGGCTGAGCCGGGAGTGGCTGGCCGGGGCCGCGCTGCCGGAAGAGACCAAGGCGATCGTGGACGCGCTCACCCGGCGCCCGGACGAGCCGGTCGAGGAGTACACCGCGCGCATCCTGGCCACGCCGGGCGCGCTGCTGGTCAAGCGCGCGGACCTGGCGCACAACTCCGATCCGGCCCGCCTCGCCACCCTGGACCCGGCGACCGCCGAGCGGCTGGCCGCCAAGTACGCGCGGATGCGCGAGCTGCTCGGGCTCACCGGCGGGCTGTAGCCCGCACGCCGTGAGCCCGTGGCCGCGAAGCCCGCACGCCGTGAGCCCGCGAGCGCGTAGCCCGCACGCGGGGTCCACGCGCCGTGGCGCCCACGCCGTGGCCCGGGCGGGCGCGGTCCACGGGCCGGGCCGCCGCCGGAGAACCAGGAGAGGGCCCGGACCACGCGGGTCGCGCGGGTCCGGGCCCTCTCGGGCACCCCGGTGGTCCCTGTCCGACCCCCGGGGTGAGGGGGAGTGGTCAGGTGACGGGCGGTGGTCGGTGGGCCGACGGGGTCGGCTTAGTACCAGTGGTGGGTCTGCCAGAAGTTCCAGGCGGCGTTCGGGCTGCCGTAGCGGGTGTTCATGTAGTCCAGCGCCCACTTGATCTGGGTGGTCGGGTTGGTCTTCCAGTCCGAGCCGTGCGAGGCCATCTTGGAGCCCGGCAGCGCCTGGGCCAGGCCGTACGCGCCCGAGCTCGGGTTGGTCGCGGTCACGTTCCAGCTGGACTCGTGGGCGATGATCTGGCTGAAGGACGCCAGCTGGTTGGCCGGGACGATCTGGGCGGCGATGGCCTGCGGGGAGGCGGTGGCGGCGTTCGCGGTGGCGGGCAGGACACCCGCGCCCAGGGCGGTCAGACCGGCGGCGCCGGCGAGAATCGCGGCGGAAGTGCGCATGCGGAGCTTGAAAGCGGGCATGAAGAACAGGACCTCAATCGGGTTGGGCCGGTCGCTCCCCGCCCAGGACCACGGCCGGACAAGGGCCGAACGGTTGCGGGGTGCGACGCGATCAGGAAGCCGTTCACCGGTGGGACAGGAGCCGGTGCGGCTGGCGATGGAAGCCATTGTTGCCAGACCGGATCGGCCGTCGCCAAGACCCGCTCGGTACGACCCGCGGTCGTACGGAACGGGACGCCGTGGATTCGAAGGGCCGGTCGCGCGAAGCCTGCCGACCGGTGCTGAGCTGCGGGAACGCGGGGAGCGTCGGAGTGGCGCGGGGGCCGCCGGGGTGTCCACTACCGTCCGTCGTAGTCGTTGATCACGTGTGAGCGCACTCACCGTTCGGGGCTCGGGGGGCGTCACTCGCCGGTCCGGAGGACGCACGGTGGGTGCAGATGATCAACGCTGCCGTGAGACCGGGGCCACACCGTGGTGCTGAGACCGGCGCCACATCGCCCCGGCCATGCCGATGCCGGTGTCACACGGTCGCGGCGGGACCGGAGCCAAGCCGCCGTGGTGGACGGCTAGCGCAGGTCGCCCAGTCGCCGGTGCCGGGCGGCCCGGGCCGCGAGCCGGTCCGTTTCGGCGGCGGCCGCCAGGGCGCCGAGCGCCGCGCCGACCGCCTGCCCGAGCCGGGCGCAGAAGGCCTCCGGCTCCTCGGCGGCGTCCGGCAGCTCCGGAACCACCTCGTCGACCAGCCCGACCTCGGCCAGGTGGCGCGCCCCGATCCCCTGGGAGCGGGCCAGCTCGGCGGCGTGCGAGCCGTCCCGGTGGACGATCGCCGAGGCGCCCTCCGGCGGGAGTGGTGCCAGCCAGGCGTGCTCGGCGGCGATCACCCGGTCCGCCGGGAGCAGCGCGAGCGCCCCGCCGCCCGAGCCCTGGCCGAGCAGTACGGCCAGGACGGGGGTGCGCAGCGCGAGCAGGGTGGTGAGGCAGTGGGCGATCTCCACCGCGATGCCGTCCAGCTCGGCCCGCGCCGACAGCTCGGCGCCGGCCGTGTCCACCACGGTGACCAGTGGCAGCCCGAGCTGTTCGGCCAGGCGCGCGGTGCGCCGTACGGCCCGCAGGTCGGCGGCGGTGAAGGGGCGCTCGTACTCGGGGGTCTGCCGCTGCTGGCCGACGACCAGCACGGGCCGCCCGCCGAGCACGGCCAGTGCCCGGACCAGCGCGCCGCCGCGCCCGCCGGGGGCGTCCAGCAGCACCAGCTCCTCGGTGGTGTGCCGCAGCAGTTCGCGGGCGCCCGGGCGGTCGGGGCGACGGGTGCGGCGGACGGAGTCCCAGGCGTCCGGGTGTCCGGGGGCGTCCGGGTCGGACTCGGGCGTGGGCTCGGGAGTGGGCGTGGGAGCGGGCGCGGACTCGGGGGAAGGGGCCGGCGGTGCGGCGGCGAGCACGGTCAGCGCGCGGCGGAGCAGTTCGCGCAGCTCCTGCGGCGGCACGACGGCGTCCACCAGCCCCTGGCCGGCGAGCGTCTCGGCCCGCTGGACGTCCGGCGGCAGCTCCACGCCGCGCAGTTCCTCGTACACCCGCGGGCCGAGGAAGCCGAGCCGGGCGCCCGGCTCGGCGAGGACCAGCTGCCCGAGCGTGCCCCAGGAGGCGAAGACCCCGCCCATGGTGGGGTTGCGCAGATAGGTGACATAGGGGAGGCCGGCGGCGCGGTGCGCCTGGACGGCGGCGGTGATCCGCAGCATGCAGAGGAAGGCCGCCGACCCCTCCTGCATCCGCGTCCCGCCGGAGACCGGCAGGGCGAGCAGCGGCAGCCGCTCGTCGGTGGCGCGTTCGACGGCGCGGGTGATCCGCTCGGCGGTGGCGACGCCGATCGAGCCGCCGAGGAAGCCGAACTCGGAGGCGATGAGGGCGACCGGCCGGCCGCCGATCAGGCCGAGGCCGGTGAGGACGGCCTCGTCCAGGCCGGTGCGCTCACGGGCGCGGTCGAGCGAGGCGCGGTAGCCGGGGTCGGCCCGGTCGGCGGCAGGCGGCTCGTCCCAGCCGCGGAAGCCGTCGGGGTCGACCAGCAGTCCGATCAGCTGGTGGGCCGTCAGTGCCGTGCCCGAGCCCGTACCCATGCCCACCCCGTCAGAGATCGTTCCGGCCTTGCCGTGATCCGCCGCGCTACGGGGCACTCTATGCGGCGCGGTCCGGGCGGGACAGCTCCGACTTGAGTTCGATGACGGTCGACCCTTGTGTCGGCCGGGCGGTTCGTGGGCGTCGTGCGGGCGGTTCCGGGGCGGCGTGCGGTGGTCGGCGTACGGCTCAAGTCTCCGCAGGTAAAGGGGGGTTACTCACTGGTTAATAGTTTTTCCGAAGGCTTCCAGAGTTGACGGTGTCCCGCCACACTGAGGGGCATGACTCGCACTCTACGCGCGTGGAAGTCCCGCGCCGCCGCCGTCACCGCCGTCGCCCTGATGACCCTCGCCCCGGTCGCCGTCGCCACCGACGCGCACGCCGACGTGAGCGGAACGGTCTGCCTCTCCGCCCTCCCGTCGCAGGCCGCCGACACCCTCGACCTGATCGCCTCCGGTGGGCCCTTCCCCTACTCCCAGGACGGTGTGGTCTTCCAGAACCGGGAGGGCGTCCTGCCCGGTGAGTCCTACGGCTACTACCACGAGTACACCGTCATCACCCCGGGCTCCCCGACCCGCGGCGCCCGCCGGATCGTGACCGGCCGGTCCTACCAGGAGGACTACTACACCGGCGACCACTACGCGACGTTCTCCCTGATCGACCAGACCTGCTGAACCTCCACTGACCGACCGTCCCGGAACGCTTCCGGCACGACGGTGGCCCCGGCCCGCTTCCCCGCCGGGGTCACCGCCGTGCGGCAGCGCCGTGCGGCAGCGCCGTGCGGCAGCGCCGGGCTCAGAGCTCGGACGGCCCCCAGGCGCCCACCGTCAGTTCGTCCCCCACCCGCAGCGTGCCGGGTCGCAGCACCGCGAACTTGCTGCCGAACGCCACCCCGCCCGCAGCCGCCCGGCGGTACCGGGCCAGGGTGCGCAGCGGCTCCGGCCCCGCCTTGGTGCCGCTGGACTGGTCCAGCGTCGTCACCGCGCAGCGGATCGCCAGCTTGGCGTAGCCCAGTTCGGCCCCGCCCACCTCGATCCTGCGGGCCAGGTCCTCGGTGTGCGGTTCGGTCCAGCCGTCCACCACCACGTTCGCGCGGAACCGGTCCATGGGCACCGGCCGAGCGTCGGAGAGCTCGTTGAAGTGCTCCAGCGAGGAGTGCGACACCAGGAGCACGGCGCAACTGTCCGCGTAGCCCGAGGTGCCCGGGGTCAGTCCGGTGGTCACCCGGTCGTGCTCCGGCGGTACCCGGACCAGCCGGCCGCGCGAGCCCAGCACCTCGGACAGCCAGTCGGCGGCCTCCTCGCCCTGATCGATGCCGAGGAACGGCACATCGAACATCCGCACCTCGCGGCGCGGGCCCTCGGTGTCCACCGTCACCGACACCGGCTCCATGCCGGCGGCGGTCAGCGTCAGTGAGCGGCCGTCCCGCGTCACCGCCGGGCGGACGGTGGCCAGGACCGGGTCCCGGCGCTGGGAGCGGAACACGCCCTCCTCGTCCACCACCATGAACTCCCGGTCATGGGCCAGCCCGGCCCGGGTGAGCTCCGCCTGCGCGGCCGTCACCCCGGCGCAGCCCTTGACCGGGTAGTACCGCAGCTCCGTCACCGTGGCCATCGCTTGGTCGCCCCCTTCGTGCAGGCGCATCATTCTGCGCCTGCGTCCCGTCCATCTCGTCGACCCCACAGGGTAGTTGAGCCGCTCGGCGGGGCTGGTGGGTGGTGCCCGGTGGGCGAGCCCGGCGCTTGCTAGGGTCGGGGCATGGCACCACCGAGCAGCGCGAACCCCCCGGGGCGGCTCCGGCGGGACGCGCAGCGCAACCGTGACCAGCTGCTCGCCGCCGCCCGCGACATGTTCTCCCGGCACGGCCTGAACGTGCCGCTGGACCAGATCGCCAAGGAGGCCGGCGTCGGCAACGCCACCCTCTACCGGCACTTCCCGACCCGCGAGGCGCTGATCGCCGAGGTGTTCGAGGACGCCGGGGGCGGTCTGGCCGCCGCGGGCGAGGAGGCGCTCGCCGCCGACGACGCCTGGAGCGGCCTCGAACGGTACTTCGGGCGGATCTTCGAGCTGGTCGCCGCCGACCGGGGCATCAACGACCTGGTCACCCAGGCCATCCCGGCCATCCCCGGAATGATCGAGATCAGCCGCCGGCACGCCGCCACCGTCGGCGTCCTGATCGCCCGCGCCCAGGAGCAGGGCACCATGCGCCGCGACGTGGTCACCATGGACCTGCTCTTCCTCCTCGGCCCGCTCTGCCGTGCCCTGCCCGCCGCCACCGAGCTGCGCCCCGACCTCTGGCGCCGCTACCTCGCCCTCCTGCTCGACGGCTTCCGCGCCCGGGCCGCCCACCCGCTGCCGGTCCCGCCGATCGGGGAGGAGCACCTGGACCGGATGTTCGCGGACCTCTGGGAGGCGGAGTCGCCGGAGCAACCGGAGCAACCGGAGCGGCCGGAGTCGCCGGAGCGCTGAGCGCGCCTCGCCCGCGCGGCGTCAGGGACGCGTACGGAACGGCGGGCTCCACGTCAGAGCCGCGTCAACGGGCCGGTGCCGTACGGGCGCGGACCGCTTTGCTGGGGTGAAATCGGCGCGGTTCGGCGCGGTTCGGCGCAGCACGGGCCAGGGCGGTCCGGTGCGCGGGCACTCGGGCACCTTGGCACCCGGGCAGCTTGGCACCCTGGCACCAGGGCATCCGCGCGCGGCCGGACGGAGAGGCAGGGGCGGAGCCATGGCGGACAGTGGTACCGACGAGGGCCGGATCGTGGTCGGCATCAGCGGCTCGCTCGGCAGCCTCGCCGCGCTGCACCACGCGGTGGCCGAGGCCCGCCGGACGGACGTCGAGGTGCTCGCGGTGCTCTGCTGGACCCCGCCCGGCGACGAACTCGGCTACCGCCGGACCCCGTGCCCGCCGGTGATCGAGGCCGGCCGCGACGCCGCCGTGGCCCGGCTGCGGCAGGCCCTCGACGAGGCCTTCGCCGGACGCTACGCGGGTGTCCGCCTGCGCTGCCAGACCGTTCGCGGCGACACCGGCCACACGCTGGTGCGGTGCGCCGACCGGCCCGGGGACCTGCTCGTCCTCGGCGCCGGCCGGGAGCGCGGCCGCCTCGCCCGGCTGGTGCACCCCTCGGTCACCGCCTACTGCGTGCGGCACGCAACCTGCCCGGTCCTGGCCGTCCCGCGCCCACCGCTGCAGCGCGACCTGGAGGCGCTGGAACGCGGCCGCGGGCTGCGGGAGCCGGCGGCGGGGAACGGCTAGCGGCCCGCATGGCCCCGCGGGCGGGAGCCCGAGGACGGGCCTACGACAGCCCGGCCGCCTCGGCGAGGACGGCGGCGGTCCGTCGGCCGGCGGCCAGGGTGGCGGCATCGGTGGCCGGGAGGCAGCGGCGGGCCTCGGGACGGTAGGCGGTCATCACCACGCCGGCGTGGTCGGTGGGGAGTTCGAGGGTCCGTACCGCCGACATCTGCTTTGTCAGAGCAGCGCTCAACTGCCGGGTGTGCTCGACGTCCACGATCTCGTCCGCCGTGCCGTGGACCAGCCGGAGCGGGACGGGGGAGGGGGTGGCCGCCAGGTGGTCGAGCGGGGCCTCGCCGGTGGTGACGGCCCTGGTCGAGTAGTGGGAGGCGATGCCGACCCCGGCGGCGGGGCGCAGTTCGGCGGGGGTGTCGGGATGGGTGGCCACCGCGATCGCCTCGCGGCCGCCCATCGACCAGCCGGCCAGGACGAGGCGCGTCGGGTCCCCGCCGTACTCGGTGGCGATCGGGCGGGCCCGGGCCAGCGAGGCGAGCAGTTCGGCACTGCCGCCGTCCGGCTGCGTGGCGTCCCAGTCCGGGACGAGCACCAGCAGCCCCAGCCCGGCGGCCTCCTGGGCCAATGGCCGCAGCACATCGCGCTCGTTCGGGCCGTTGCCGTGCCAGAGCAGCACGACGGGGGCGGGCCCGGTGGCGCCGGAGGCCGGAAGGTGGATGTCCGTCAGTCGTCCGGCGGTGTACGGAACCGTCCGGAGTCGAGCGTTCGTCATCCGGGATTTCCCTCCGATTCGTTGAATGATCACGGAGCTGGTACTGTACTTCTCGTTGCGAGGGAGCGATTCCTCCTCAGGCGTCAGTGGTGCTACCAGAGCACGTCCTACTTTCAGTAGGAAGAGTCCGTGCGACCCGGGCCTGGCGCTCCGAAATCGGACAGGGTCCGGTGCCGTGGAAACGGCGCCGGGCCCTGTCCGCGTTTCCGGGGGCAGGACCCCGGCCGGGCAACGGCCTGACAGCGGCCGGGCAAGGGCCGGCAGCGGCCCGGCGTTCAGGACGGCTGGCGGTCGGAGCCGAGTTCGCGGGAGATCCGCAGCCCGACCTGGGCGACGACCGGGCCGAGGGCGCGGACCCGGGCGGCGGTCATCCGTGAGGTGAGGCCGGAGACGGAGAGGGCCGCGGTGACCTCGCCGGTGTGGTCGAAGATCGGGGCGGCGACGCAGCGGACCTCGGGCTCGTTCTCGCGGTCGTCGATCGAGTAGCCGCGGGCGCGGATGCGGGCGAGGTCGGCGCGGAGCCGGGGCTCGTCGGCGATGGTCCAGGTGGTGACCGGGCGCAGCCCGGCCGCGACCACCTCGGCGACGGCCTCCTCGGGCAGCCAGGCCAGGATCGCCTTTCCGGTGGCGGTGCAGTAGGCGGGAGCCCGGCTGCCGACCCGGGAGGCCATCCGGACGTTGGTCTCGTCCTCGACCTTGTCCAGGTAGACGATCCCGGGGGCCTGCCAGACGGTCAGGTGGACGGTCTCGCCGGCCTCGCGCTGGAGCCGGCGCAGGTGCTCGGCGGCGACGCTGCGCAGGTCGAGGGTGGTCAGGTAGGCCTGACCGAGCCGCAGCGAGCCGTGGCCGAGCCGGAACCAGCCGGTCTCGCGGTCCCGGTCGAGGAGGTGCTCGTCCAGCAGGGGGCCGGCCAGTCGCAGCACGGTGCTCTTGTTGAGGCCGAGGCCGTCGGCGAGCTGGGCGAGCGGGACGCCGCGCCGGTCGCCGTGGTCGCGGACGTAGCCGAGGACGGCGAGGGCGCGGCGCAGCGAGGAGGACTGGTTGCGTTCGGTCGCGGGTTTCTTGGGCGCCGTCTCCGTCATGGGTCCGTTCCCTAGTGTCGTTCTGCCGGTGTTCCCCCGCAGGTCGGCGGCGGTTGTCAGAACGTACCCGTTCGCGACCCGATCGCCGCATCTTCGATACAACGTTGTGCAGTGCAAAACTTTCACCAACTCCCTCTTGTTGGCGCCGATCGGCCCCGCCTAACGTCCCTGCCATCGAGCAGGCGACGACGCCCCACCCGAGCGCTGCGCCCTGCCGTACCCCCACCACTTCACCCACCATCGGCCCCGGTCAGGGCCTGCTTCGACGTGCCCGTCCCCGGCGGCGGACGTCTCAGCGGCAGCTGTCGGGAGGGGAGGTCTCCACCATGCGACTCATCGGACGGACCGCCGCAGCCGCCGTGCTCGCCGCCGGCTGCCTGGCCGCCACCGCCTGTGCCCCCGGCACCGCCGCGCCGGCGAGCGACAAGGCCGCCGACGACCGGACCGGCACCGTGCAGGTCTGGCTGTACAACGAGGCCGGCAACGCGGCCAAGGAGGCCGTGATCTCCAAGGCCGTGGCCGAGTTCCAGGCCTCCCACCAGGGCGCCACCGTCAACGTCAGCTACATCGACACCGACGCCTCGGCCCGCGCCGCCAAGATGAAGGGCGCCTTCAACGACCCGAACAGCGCCCCCGACCTGGTCGAGTTCGGCAACACCGACCTGCCCGGCTACGTCGCCGCCGGCGGCCTCGCCGACATCACCGCCGACCTGGACAAGTGGCAGGACAAGGGCGACCTCGACCCGGCGATCGCCAAGACCGCCGTGGTGGACGGCAAGACCTACGGCCTGCCCTGGTGGGTCGGCGTGCGCGCGCTGTACTACCGCACCGACCTGTTCACCGAGGCCGGCCTCACCCCGCCGACCTCGTACGCCGAGCTGGTCGCCGCCAACCAGAAGATCCACGCCGCGCACCCGGACACCTTCGGCATCGCCGTCGGCGGCAAGTACACCTTCGCCGCGCTGCCCTTCGTCTGGGACGCGGGCGGCGACATCGCCGCCAAGGACGGCGCCACGTTCAAGGCGGCGATCGCCTCGCCCGCCTCGCAGGCCGGGATCAAGCGCTACACCGACCTGTTCGGCGCGGACGGCTGCCCCGCCCAGCAGTGCGCGGACCTGACCGGTGGCAAGACCGTGGACCTGTTCGCGGCCGGCAAGTCGGCGATGGCGGTGCTGCTCAACTCCAACCGCAGCAAGGTGGACGCGGGCGCGGTCAAGGGCAAGTACGGCGTGGTGCCGCTGCCCGGCGAGAAGCCCGGCTCGATCGCCCCGGCCTTCGCCGGCGGCAACAACCTGGGCGTGATGAAGGCGGCCAAGCACCGCACGCTGGCCGTCGAGTTCGCCGAGCTGCTGGCGAGCCCCGCGTACCAGGAGCAGATGTACGACGCGATGGGCAACCTGCCGACGCTCAAGTCCGTCAGCGGCAAGGTGGCGGCGAAGGACGCGTTCCTGAAGCCCTTCACCGACACCATCGCGGCCGGCACCAGGTTCGTCCCGCTCGACCAGGCGTGGGCGCAGATCGACGCCCAGTCGGTGATCCCGACGATGCTCCAGCAGGTCGTCACCGGCAAGGCCGACGTGGCCAAGGCCTCGGCCGACGCCGCCGCGCAGATCTCCTCGGCCTTCGCCGCGCACTGACGGCCGGCCGCCGGCGGTGCACCGCCGCAGGCCCCGCACCGCAGGCCCCGCACCGTCGGCCACCGGCCGCGCACGGACGGCCCCCCTCCCGGTTCGTCTCAGAGAGCAGGTCCCGCACGTGTCCGTATCCACCTCGACCGCCCCGGCGCCGCCTTCCCCGCAGAGGCGCCGTGGGGGAAAGGCGCCGGCCGCACCCCCGGGCGGCCGGCGCCGGCGGCCCCCGCTGCTGCTGCTCCTGCCGGCCGCGGTCATCCTGATCCCGCTGGTCGCCTACCCGATCTACCAGCTCGGCCTGCTGTCCGTCCTCGACTTCGGGCAGGCCCAGGCCTCCGGCGGCGTCCCGACCTCCTTCGTCGGCTTCGGCAACTACACGAAGATCCTGGAGGACGAGCAGTTCTGGACGGTGCTGTTCCAGACCATCGGCTTCGCCGCGTTCTGCGTGGTCGCCACCCTGGCCGTCGGCGCCACCCTCGCGGTGCTGCTCACCAAGGTCGGCCGGTGGCCGCGGCTGGTGCTGACCACCGCGGCGATGGCCGCCTGGGCGGCGCCGGCGATGACCGGTTCGACGGTGTGGAGCTTCCTGTTCGACACCAACCTCGGTCTGGTCAACCACACCCTGGAGGGGCTCGGGCTCTCCGGCTTCCACGAGTTCAACTGGTTCTACGACAAGTGGACGGCGTTCCTGATCGTCGGCGCCGTGGTGGTGTGGCACTCCTACCCGTTCGTGATGGTCACCCTCTACGCGGGCATCCGGGCGATCCCGGAGGAGATCATGGAGGCGGCCGCCCTGGACGGCGCCAACACCTGGACCACCTTCCGCCGGATCACCGCGCCGATGCTGCGGCCGATCCTGACCATCGTGGTCATCCAGTCGGTGATCTGGGACTTCAAGGTTTTCACCCAGATCTATGTGATGACCGAGGGCGGCGGCATCGCCGGCCAGAACCTGGTGCTCAACGTGTACGCGTACCAGAAGGCGTTCGCCTCCTCGCAGTACGGGCTGGGCGCGGCGATCGGCGTGATCATGCTGCTGATCCTGGTGATCCCGACGGTCCTGTACATCCGCACGCTGCGACGGACGGGGAACGAACTGTGAGCCCGGCGAACTCCTCCCCGGCCGCCGTGAAGCCGGCCGGCAACGCCCGCGGCCGGAACTCCCGTGGTCGGAACACCCGCGGCCGGAACGCCCGGGGCCGTTGGCGGCTGGCCGCCAACACCGGTGCGATCGTGCTGGCCGTGGTCACCGCGTTCCCGATCTTCTGGATGGTGCTCTCGGCCTTCAAACCCAAGGGCGAGATCCAGTCCCTCGACCCCAGGCCGTGGACCGCCCACCCCACGCTGGAGAGCTTCCGGCAGGTGCTCAGCGTCGACGGATTCGGCCGCTACTTCGTGAACAGCCTGGTGGTCGCGCTGTCGGTGGTGGTGCTGTCGGCGATCGTGGTCTTCCTGGCGGCGGTGGCCGTGACCAGGTTCCGCTTCAAGTTCCGGACCACCATCATGGTGATGTTCCTGATCGCCCAGATGATCCCGGTCGAGGCGCTGACCATCCCGCTGTTCTTCATGTTCCGCGACGCCGGGCGGTTCGCCCCGGGCGTCGGGCTGAACACCCTGGCCTCGCTGGTCCTGGTGCAGCTGGCGTTCTCGCTGCCGTTCGGGATCTGGATGATGCGCGGCTTCGTCGCGGCCGTCCCGGTCTCGATCGAGGAGGCGGCGCAGATCGACGGGGCCGGCCGGACCCGCATCCTGTGGCGGATCCTGCTGCCGCTGGTGGCGCCGGGACTCGCCGCGACCAGCGTGTTCTCCTTCATCGCGGCGTGGAACGACTTCGTCTTCGCCAAGACCTTCATCATCAGCGCCACCCAGAACCAGACGCTGCCCTCGGCGCTGCTGGTCTTCTTCAAGCCGGACGAGAACGACTGGGGCGGCATCATGGCGGCGTCCACGCTGATGACCGTGCCGGTGCTGATCTTCTTCATCGCGGTGCAGCGCAAGCTGGTCTCCGGACTGGCCGGCGCGGTGAAGGACTGACGTCCGCCGAGGCCGCGCACCCGGGAGTCCCGCCGTCGGCGGGACTCCCTCGGCCGTCCGGGCCCGAGCGCCTCAGGAGGCCGGGCGGTTCAGGAGACGAAGCCGACCACGTCGGAGCCCTTCCGGCGCTGCGCGAGCCGGAGCCAGCCGACGACCTCCGCGACGGCCTCGGCCACCTCGCGCTCCGGCGCCGGGGTGCGGCCCTCGCGCTCGGCCCGTTCGAACTGCTCCAGTGCCCTCCGGCAGTCCTCGGCCGGCCAGGTGCTGCAGGACGGCACGTCGCAGGAGGGCAGTTCGGCCGGAAGGCCGCCGCCGAATTGGAAGTCCGCGACCGAGACGGCCGTGATCCCGTACGCCTTCAGGCCGTCGTCGACCACCTCCAGCCAGTTGCCCCGGAACGGTCCGAAGGAGTCGACCTCCAGGGGCTGCCCGACGAGCCAGCACAGCCGCCGGTACGCGTAGCCGTACTGGAAGGCGTGGCCCGCGTCCGCGGAGAAGGGGCCGCCGTGCACCACGGCGCGCAGCGCCTCCAGGGCGGTCGGCGCGCCCAGCGTGATCTCGTCGGCGAAGTGCTCGTCGGACCTGTCCAGGGACGGGCCGAAGTATGCGAGGGCCTCGTCGAGCGCCCCGTCGTTGCCGCTGCCGACGCGGACACGGAGCTCCGCGGGGTCGACCAGGTACGCGCGCAGGAAGGAACTCATGGCAGCACGGTAGCGGTCGCAACGGACAGCGGGTTCGGCGGGTCGGTCGTCCTCGGGCGCCCGGTGAGTGTGCCGAACGGTCGTGCCAGGAAGGCAACTTGACGGGCTGGAGGGGGAGGCTCCGGGTCCGTGTGCGGGTGCGCGGACGGGTGGATCGGCGGCCGGTTCGGCCGGGGCGGGCTCAGGCCGCCGCCGCGGAGTCCCGGGTCGGGACGGCGACCAGCACGAACTCCGCGCCGGCGTCGTCCCGGACCAGCGCGGTGCGGCCGAACGGCGCCGGCGCCGGACCGGTGACGACCGTGCCGCCGAGGGCGCGCAGCCGGTCGGCCGTGCGGTCGGTGTCCCCGGTCGCGAAGTGGACCAGCCAGCGCGCCTCCGCGCCCGGCCCGGCGGGGCCGATGCTGCACGCGGGCAGGCCGGCCACCCGGGCGAGGGTGTGTCCCGCCCGTGGCCGGTCGTAGCCGTAGCCGAGGACCCGGTGGTAGAAGGCCCGGGCGGCGTCGGGGTCGGGGGAGAGGTGCTCGTTCCAGGCGAGCGCGCCCGGTTCGTCGACCAGGCCGGCGCCGTCGATGGTGCCGGCCTGCCAGAGTCCGAAGCGGGCGCCGAGCGGGTCGACGGCGAGCGCGGCGCGGCCCTGCTCGGGCACCTCGTACGGTTCACGGGCGAGGCGGCCGCCGGCGGCCCGGACCGCGGCGAGGGTGCCCGGCGGATCGGGGCAGGCGAGGAAGGTGGTCCAGGTGGCGGGCGGGTCGGTCGGCCGGGCCCGTTCGACGGCCGCGACCTGGGCGCCGTACCGGGTGGCAACCGCCTCGGCGGGGCCGGTCGGAACGAACTCCCAGTCGAACAGCGCGCCGTAGAAGGCCTCTGCCCGTGCGGTGTCCGGCGTGGTGAGAACGACCCAGCACGGCACCCCGGCGCGGTAGTTGCCCGGTTTCGGCATGCGACCCTCCTGGCGGGCCCGGTGCCCGGTGCCCGGTGCCCGGCGTTCGGCATTCGGCGTTCGTCGCCACCGGCCCCACCCGCCAGCCTCCGCGCCCGGCGGGTGCGCGGCAAGCGGGGGATCAGGACACTCCGTGCGGCCGGAACTGGACGCTGATCCGAGGGCCCACCGGGCGGGCCGTCTTGGGGATCGCGTGCTCCCAGGTGCGCTGGCAGGAGCCGCCCATCACGACCAGGTCCCCGTGCCCGAGCGGGTGGCGGACGACCGGCCCGCCGCCGGACCGGGGCCGCAGCGCCAGGGTGCGCGGCTCGCCGACGGAGAGGATCGCCACCATGGTGTCCTCGCGGGCGCCGCGCCCGATCCGGTCGCCGTGCCAGGCCACGCTGTCCCGGCCGTCCCGGTAGTAGCACAGGCCGAGGGTGCGGAACGGCTCGCCCAGCTCCTGGGCGTAGTGCCGGCTCAGCGCCGTCCGGGCCAGGCCGAGCACCGGGTGGGGCGGTTCGGCCTGCGCCGGGTAGGAGGCCAGCAGGCGCGGGACGTCGACCGTCCGTTCGTACATCTCGCGGCGCTCGGCCCGCCACGGCACGTCGGAGGCCAGTTGTTCGAACAGCTCGTCGGCTCCATGCAGCCAGCCCGGGAGCAGGTCCAGCCAGGCGCCGTCGCCGAGCGGCTGCCGCCGCAGGCCGGTGAGCGGGCCGAGGCGGAGGCCGCCGCGGTCCGCGTCGTCGAACAGCGAGGGCAGGAGGTGGACGGTGCCGTGCATGGGGTCAGCGTACGCCTCGATTCGAACATGTGCTCGAATGGCTGGAGGGTTTCAGGTCATGCCTTGTGGATCTTCGCCGGGCCTGCGACGCCAGGGCGTGTTCCCCGGCGGCGGAGGAGGGCCGCTACGGCGATCGACGGTCGGCGGGGGCGTCCGTTCGGCGCAGCTTCGTCCGGCGGTGGCCGGAGACCGTTGTCAGGCGGCACGGGCGACCGGTAGACGGGAGGCTCCGAGCGCCGATCCTCCGAGTACCGGGAGTGCCGTGAACGCCCTGAGACTGCTCGCCGTGCCCGCCGCCGCCCTCGCCCTGACGCTGAGCGCCGCACCCGCCGCACCCGCCGCACCCGCGGCGTCCGGGGCGTCCGGGGCCGCCACGGCCCCCGACCCCGCGCCCGGCACCGTCACCATCTCCCGTGCGGACGGCGGATCGACCGTCCAGGCGCACGTGGGGGACACCGTGCAGGTGGAGCTTCTCGCGCTGCGCGACTACACGGTGACCTGGTACTGGTACGCCCTGGGCACCCCGACGCCCGCCCTGCTCTCGCAGACGGCGGGCAGCGCCGAGGCCAACGGCGACTCCCACGGGACCTTCTCGGCGACGGCCGCCGGGACGGGCGCCATCACCGCGATCGGCCGCTGTGTGCCGGACCGCGGCTCGGTCTGCCCGCCGTGGGTCATCAACTGGAAGGTCACCGTCCAGGTCTCCTGACCGGGCGCGGGACGCACCGCCGCCCCGGGCACCGTCGACGGTGCCCGGGGCGGCCGCGGGGTGGTCGAGCGGCCGGTTCCCCGCTCCCGTCTAGGCTTCGGACATGGCGATCAACGGCTTCGGGGTCACCGAGTTCCAGCTGGTGCTGCTGCGCCGGATGGCCGATTTCCAGCCCGGGCTGGTGGAGGGTGCAGTGCGGCGGCTCGGCGCCACCCGGGCCTCGATGCGGGAGGCCAACAAGCGCTGGCAGGCGATGGTCCGCGCGCCCGGCTTCCCGCGCGGCGCGGCCCGGTACGCGGCCGTGCTCGGGCCGGCCGGGGCGAGTGTGCCGCGTCGGATCGGGGATCTCGACTGCGTGGCGCGCCAGTGGGCGCTGCCGCTCTGGCCCGAGTTGCGCTTCGAGATCTTGCTCGGCCCGGCGGAGATCGGTGGGCCGCTGTTGAACGAGTGGCTGGTGCGGGCGGCGGGCTCCCCGGTACCCGCGCTGCGCACGCCGGCCGATCTCGCGCCGTGGAACTGCGTGGTGGGCGACGTCGGGGCCGCGTTTCCGTCCGCGGTGCCGCGCGAGGGCAGTGCACCGACCAGGTTCCGGCTGGACTTCGCGGTCCCGGATGCCGATGGACGGCTGCGCCCGTACGAGGCCGACTTCACCTGGGGGTTGCTCCAGGAGGTCCGTCCGAGTGGCGGCCAGGGCATGGATATGCCGGGCGATGCAAGGTGATATTCAGTGAATGCCTTCGATTTGCAGGCCAAAAGAGGATGTGGCAATCTAATCGCAGACATTGAAGAGTTTTGGCATCGGAAAGTGAAGGATCATGTCGGACGGCGCCCGCGTCATCGTCGGAGTCAGCGGTTCACTGCACAGCCTGACCGCCCTGCACCGGGCGGCCGAGGAGGCCCGGGCCCGGGGGGCCGTCCTGGTGCCGGTGCTCGCCTGGACGCCGGTCGGCGGTGAGCGCAACTACCGCGCCCGGCCCTGCCCGCCGCTGCTGCGCGCCTGGCAGGAACTCGCCGAGGCGCGGATGGAGAGCGCGCTGGAGCAGGCCTTCGGCGGACTGCCGATCGGGGTGCCGGTGCAGCCGCTGGTCGTGCGCGGCGAGGTCGCGACGGTGCTGACCGGGCTGGCCGACCGCCCGGGCGACCTGCTGGTGGTCAGCACCGGGGAGCAGGGCGGCCTGCGGGTCAGGCTGCGCGGGCTGACGCGCCGCTCGATCGCCCGGCGCTGTGTGAACCGGGCCCGCTGCGGGGTGCTCGCCGTTCCGCCGTCCACGCTGCACGAGGACCTGCGCGCGCTGCACCGCGGCATCGACCTGCGGGAGCTCGCCGCGGCCTGACGAGCCGTCAGGCCCGGTGCGTGGTACGGCCGTCGACCACCGTGCGGGTGGGGCGCAGCTCGCGCAGCGCGTCCACCGGGCAGGCCGACGGATCCAGCGGATCGACCGGCCACACCGTGAGGTCGGCGAACGCCCCCGGCCGCAGGCTGCCGCGCACCGTGCTCTCGCCGGTCAGCCGGGCCGCGTTCACGGTGTGCAGCGCGACGGCCTCGGACCGGCCGATCGCGTGCTCCGGGCCGACCACCCCGGCCGTGGTGCCGCGCGTGGTCATGCCCCACACCGACACCATCGCGCCGTACGGGCCGACCGGGAAGTCCGAGCCGCCGGTGATCAGCGCGCCCTCGTCCAGCCACTCGCGCAGCGGGAAGAGCGCGGCGGTGCGTTCCTCGCCCCAGGCCCGCTGCTGGGTGAGCGCGCCGTCGTGCAGCAGTGGGTGCTGGACCGTCACCGGGATGCCCAGCGCGATCGCCCGCGCCCGCTGCTCGGGGCGGGCCAGGCCGCCGTGCTCGACCACCAGGGTGCCCGGCGGCAGGCCGGGGTGGCGCTCGACCACCTGCTCGAAGACGTCCAGCAGGACCCGCAGCCCGCGGTCGCCCCAGGCGTGCACGCCGACCCGCCGGCCCCGCCCGACCACCCGCTCCACCGCCGCGAGCAGTTCGGCCGGCTCCCAGAGCAGCCGGCCGTGATAGCAGGGCTGCCCCTGGTACGGCTCCTCCACCGCGCCGGCCTCGAAGCCGCCGTCGATCCCGAACTTGACGCCCCAGAGCCGCAGTCGGTCGTCGTCCCGGCCGGCCGCCCGCCAGTCGTCCATCCGGTCCAGCAGTGCGTCCACCTGGGCCGGCGTGCGGGCGGCGAAGCCGGAGACCAGCGCGCGGACCCGGACGGCCAGGGCGCCCTCGGCCCGGGCGGCGTCCAGGACGTCGAGGTCCTCGGCCGGGACCAGGCAGTCGCGGACGGTGCCGATCCCGGTGGCGGCGAAGTCGGCGGAGGCGGCGCGCAGTCCGTCGATCCGCTCCGTGAGGGTCGGGTGCGGCAGCACCCGCTCGACCAGCTCGACCGCCCGGTTGATCAGCCGGCCGGTGAGCCGCCCGTGCTCGTCGCGCTCGATCACGCCGCCCGGCGGCGCCTCGGTGGCGTCGGTGATCCCGGCCAGCCGCAGCGCGGCCGAGTTGAGCACCATGTTGTACGCACCGCGGCGCACCAGCACCGGGTGTTCGGCGGTGGCCGTGTCCAACTCCCCGGTGGTGGGCATCCGTTGCTCGGCCAGCAGGACCTCCTGCCAGTTGACCGTGGTGCGGATCCACTCCCCGGCGGGGGTGCGGGCGGCGCGTTCGCGGATCAGGCCGAGGAATCCGGCGAGGTCGCGGGCCCGGTGGACGGGCACGCCGTGGACGCTGTGTCCGGCCAGGATCAGGTGGGTGTGGGTGTCGTCGAAGGCGGGCAGCACGGTCGAGCCCGGGGCGTCCACCAGCTCGGTGCCCGGGCCGATCAGGGCGTCCAGTCCGCCGGGCGCGGCGGAGAGCGCGGTGATCCGGCCACCGGTGACGGCGACCGCCCGCCGGGGCGGCTCGCCGGGCACCAGGGTGTGCACGGCGGCGGCGCGGATCAGCAGGTCCGCGGGGGTGGGGCGGGCCGCCGGAAGGGCGGAGGCGGGTCGGATCGCCGGATCGGTGGGGTTGGTCATTGCGGCTCCTGGGGGCGGGACAGTCCGGTGACCTTCTCGACGTACCGGAGGCTGGGCTCGGCGAGCAGTCCGTGCAACTCGGTGAACACCGCGCGCGCCGGTACCGCGTTCCAGTCGGCGGGCAGCAGCGGCGCGGGCAGCCCCGGATCCAGGTACGGCAGCCGGCGCCACCGGGTGAGCATCGGCACGTAGTCGCGGAAGGCCTCGGCCGGGTCGACCGGAGACCGTCCGCGCAGCTCCTCGACGGCCGGGTGCCAGGCGTCGGCGAAGGCCCCGTACTGCGCCTCGATCGCCGGGAGGTCCCACCAACTCGCCACTGCCGTACGGAGATCGGCGAAGCCGGCGTACTCGGCGGAGAGGAACAGATGGACGTAGGCGCTCAGCCCGAGCCGGTCCAGCAGCCGACGGGCGTCCGGCAGCAGCCGGGCCGGTGCCAGCCAGACCCCGGGGGCGGCGTTGCCGAAGCCCAGCCAGCTCAGCCGGGAGCGCAGCTGGTGGCGGTGGGCGCGGGCGGACTCGGGCACCGAGAAGACCGCCACCACCCAGCCGTCGGCGAGTTCGGCCGGCTCCAGGCTGTGGAAGATCCGCCGGTCGCCCTCCTCGAAGACCGGTTCCATCGCGCGCGCGAGCCGGTACCCCGTGCCCGCGCGCCGCTCCTGGAGCAGGGTGCCGGCCTTCTTCAACCGCGAGATCGCCGAGCGGACGGCCGGGCCGTCGACGTCCAGCTCGGCCAGCAGCGCGATCAGGTCGGCGATGGATATCCAGCCGCCGAGGCGGCGGACGAACTCGCCGTAGACGGTGTGGATCAGGGAGCTCGGCCGGGACGTGTGCTCGGACATGCGCGGGCCCTCCTCCCCGGTGGTGGTGGCGATCATAACGAGAGTGCCGGTCCGAGGGCGCGGAATCCTGCGTTTCCAAGGCGTCCGGGAGGCTACGCGTAGGCACCGGAGAGCAGGTGTCCGGCGCCGGGTGCGAAGGCGGGCAGGCCGAGGGCCCGCAGGAGCTGGTGGGTGGTGCAGACGGCCGCCGAGACCACCGGCTTGCCCAACTGCTGCTCGGCCTCCTCGACCGCGGACAGCGAGGGCAGTTGCACGCAGGCCGAGAGCACCACCGCGTCCGCCTCGGCGTGGGCGAGACCGCGGGCGATGGCGGGCAGCAGGGCCGGGTCGTGGGCGGCGACGTCGAGGTTGTCGGCGATTTCCAGGGCGGCGTGGTCGAGCACCTCGATGCCCTCGGCGGCGAGGTACTCGACCACCGTCCGGGCCAGCGGCCGCAGGTACGGGGTGACCATGGCGACCTTCGCGGCCCCGAGTTCGTGCAGCCCGGCGACGAGCGCGCCGGCGCTGGTGACCACGGGCGCGGGGGCGCCGTTCTGGACGGTGCGCAGGTGCAGCCGCCGTTCGGCCTGCCGGTGGTAGCCGGGGCCGGTGGCCATCACGGCGACCAGGCAGGCGTAGCCGATCACGTCCACCCGGGCGTCCGACAGCTCGGCGGCGCAGCGGTCGGACTCGGCGTCCATGGCGCGCAGTTGTTCGGGGGTGACCCTGGTCATCCGCATCCGGCTGGAGTGGAAGGTGAACCGCTCGGGGGCGACCGCCTCGCGGGCCCGCAGCAGGGCGGGGACCTCGGTCTCCATGGTGACGTTGGAGCTCGGGACGATCTGGCCGATCCGGTGGGTGGTCATCGGGTGGACGGTCCTTTCCGGTCCGGGGCGGGTCAGCGGGCGTCGATCACCGGGTTGGCGAGCGTGCCGATCCGTTCGATGGTGGCCTCGACCAGGTCGCCGGGCTGGAGGAACTGCGGCGGCACCATCCCGGCGCCGACGCCCGAGGGGGAACCGGTGGAGATCACGTCGCCCGGTTCCAGGGTGACGCCGGAGGAGATGTCGGCGATCAGCCGGGCGACGCCGAACAGCATGTGGCGGGTGTTGGAGTCCTGCCGCAGCTCGCCGTTGACCTTCAGCGAGAGGTCGAGCCGCTGCGGGTCGGGGATCTCGTCGGCGGTCACCACGACCGGGCCGAACGGCGCGTAGCTGTCCTGGCCCTTGGAGAAGAACCACTGGCCGGAGCGGCGCTGGTCCCGGGCACTGATGTCGTTGACGATGCTGTAGCCGAACACGTGCCGCAGCGCGTCCGCCTCGGCCACCCGGAAGGCCGGTGCGCCGATCACCACGGCGAGTTCGCACTCCCAGTCGAGCTGCTTGGTGAGGTCGGCGTTGTGCAGGATGGGGCCGCCCGGGCCGGTGACGGCGGTCGAGGGCTTGCCGAACAGCACCGGCCGGTCGGGCAGTTCGCGGTCGGTGTCCAGGGTGCGGTGCGACTCGGCCACGTGCTCCACGTAGTTGAGGCCGACGCCGACGATCTTGCCGGGGCGCAGCGGCGCGCACAGCGAGACCTCGGCGAGCGGCCGGCCGGCCGGGGCCCCGGCCAGCAGGTCGCGGACGGTGGCCAGGGCCGGTTCTCCGGCGCGGATCAACCCGAGGAGGTCGGGGGGCAGTCGGACCCCGGCGGCGGTGGCGAGGGCGGTCAGGTCGACGACCCGTTCGCCGTCGATCCGGGCGCCGAGGCGCGGGGTGTCGTCATGGCCGTCGTCCTCGGTGCGGCCGGCGGGGTCGGCGGGGTCGGCGTCGTCGTCGGTGCGGAAGGTCAGCAGGTGCATGGTGGTGGGGCTCCTGGTCAGGCGGTGGTGACGGTGGGCTGCTGCCCGTCCGGGTGGGCCTCCTCGCGGTGGAGGCCGAGCGCGTGCATCACCGGGAAGTCGTTGAAGGAGAACAGGCAGGCGTCCTCGCCCCGGTCGAGGTTCTCGTGCTCGTGCCAGGCCCAGGACGGGACGACGAAGATGTCGCCCTGCTGCCATGCGAAGCGCTGTCCGGCGATCACCGAGGCGCCGCGCCCCTTGGCCGCGGTGTACACCACCGAGCCGGTGTGCCGGTGGGCGCGGGTGGCCTGGCCCGGGCGCAGCAGTTGCAGGTGGGCGGACATGGTCGGCATCACCGGGCCGCCGGTGACCGGGTTGGTGTACTCCATGATCACGCCGTCGTAGGGCGATCCCTCGGTGGCGCGGGCGAGCCGGCGCAGCGCGTGGTAGCTGGGCTCCCAGGGCCAGCCGAGCAGCGGGGAGTACGGCCGGCTCCACTTCTCGACGCCGTACGGCAGCAGGTTGCCGCCGTAGCTGAGCAGCGAGGAGCCGGTGACCGGCCCCGGTCGCTGGTACAGCTCCGGGTGGACCTCGTAGAAGTTGGCGTCGAGGGTGTTGACCAGCGGGATGTCCAGGCCGTCCTGCCAGATCACCGGGGCGTCGTCGGCCTCGTTGCCGTGTTCGTGCCAGGTGTTGTTCGGGGTGATCGCGAAGTCGCGCGGGCCGACCTGCAGCTTCTGTCCGTCCACGACGGTCCAGGCGCCGGTGCCCTCGTGGACGAAGCGCAGCGCGGAGGCCTGGTGGCGGTGCGCCGTCATCGCCTCGCCGGGCCCCATGATCTGCAGGCCGGTGTACAACAGGCCGACGGCGGCGCTCAGTTCGCGGCGGCCGGGGTTCACCAGCATCACCACCCGGCGTCCGGCGTCGTCGGCCTTCACCAGCGGCAGCGCCTTGCGCACCAGCGGGCGGAGGTCGGCGTAGCGCCAGAGCACCGGGACGGACTTCGGCTGCGGGTACCAGGGCTCGATCTCGTTCGCGACCGTCCACAGGGCGCCCGCCTCGTGCTCGGCCAACTCCTTGTAGTAGGTCAGCAGTTCGGGACTGTCGGCGACCCGGGCCCGGCCGATCCGGTCGTCGTCGTGAGCGTTGTGGCCAGGGGGGCCCTCGGGGCTGGTCATGCCTCCTCCTCGGGGAGCGTCAGCGGCCGCAGCGGGCGGTTGTCCACGTGCAGCCGGAAGACGTCGAAGCGGTTGTAGTGCCCGACGATGTCGTGCATCTGCTTGGGCTGGATGCAGCGGCCGAGGTCGATCTCGGCGTAGACGACGCCCTCCTCGTCCACCAGCGGTTCGGTGACGGGGCGGCCGTCCGGACCGAAGATCCCGGACAGGGCACTGTGCGGTCGGGCGAGCTGCTTGCGGACCTGCGGGTCGTCGCCGGCGATCAGGTCCACCATCCCGGGCGAGAGGGTGGAACAGGAGACGACGGAGAACACCTTGCCCTCGAAGCAGTGCGCGGCGGTGCGCAGCGCGATCGAGTCCGCCATGTCGTAGTCCTCCGGGCCCACCGGCAGCGCGATGTAGCAGGCGGCGTGGACCAGTTCGCCCTGGGCCAGCAGGGTGAAGCGGGCCAGCGGGTTGGTGTTCTCGCCGCAGGCCAGCGCGCCGAGCGGGCCGACGGCGGTGGGGTGCACCGTGAGGGTGCTCCCGTCGCCCTGGCCCCAGGTCAGTCTCTCGGCCCAGGTCGGCATCAACTTGCGGTGGACGCTGAGGAGTTCGCCGTCCGCGTCGATGATCAGCAGGGTGTTGTACAGCAGTCCGAGGCCGGGCCCGCCGCGTTCGTTGATCCCGATCACCAGCACCACGCCGGCCTGCCGGGCGGCGGCCCGCAGGGTGTCGACGTACGGGCCGGGGACGTCGACGGCGGCCCGGTACAGGCGCTCGAACCAGGGCGAGCCCTGCACCGGGTTCATCGTCCAGTTCCAGTACGGGTAGCCGGGCACGAAGACCTCGGGGAAGACCACCAGTTCGGCGCCGTGCCCGGCCGCCTCGTGGATCAGCGCGACGGCCTTGTCGACGGTGGCGGCCGGGTCCAGGTAGACCGGGGCGGCCTGGACGGCGGCGGCGGTGAAGCGGGGCAGGTGGGGCATGGCTCCTCGTCACTCCTCGGCGGTGTCGGAAGGAAGGGGCGGTGACCAGCGGCGGTGGACGGGCGCGGACGGCTCGCGCAGCAGGTGCAGGCGCGGGGCGACCCGGTCGGCGTTCGGGCCCGGCGGCCTGCGGCTGCCCGCCGTCCACGGCCCGGGCCAGCGGGCGCCCGGCCCGCTGTAGCCCCGCTCGGCGGCGGCGTGCAGGGTCCAGAGCGGGTCGTACAGCTGGGCGCGGCCGACCGCGACCAGGTCGGCCCGCCCGGCCAGCAGCACGGAGTCGGCGTCGTCGAACCCGGAGATCGCGCCGACCGCGATGGTCGGCAGACCGGTGGCGGCGCGGACCAGCTCGGCGAAGGGCGTCTGGTAGCCGCGCCCGTACGGCGGCCGCTGGTGCGCCACCACCTCGCCGGTGGAGACGTCCAGCGCGTCCGCCCCGGCCCCGGCGAGCGCGCGGCAGATCGCCACCGCCTCCTCCTCGGTGGTGCCGCCGGGCGCCCAGTCGCTCGCCGAGATCCGCACCAGCAGCGGGCGGCCGGCCGGCCAGACGGCCCGTACCGCCGTCAGCACCTCCAGCGGCAGCCGCAGCCGGTGGGCCAGCGGGCCGCCGTAGCGGTCGGTGCGGCGGTTGGTGAGCGGGGAGAGGAAGGAGGAGAGCAGGTGGCCATGGCCGAACTGGAGCTCCAGCACGTCGAAGCCGGCCCGGGCGGCCCGCTCGGCGGAGGCTGCGAAGTCCGCGGTGACGGCGGCCAGTTGGATGTCGTTCGCCTCGTGCGGAACGGGGCTGTCGGCGTCCCAGGGAAGGGCCGAGGGGGCGATCAGCGGCCAGCCTTCGGTGAGCGGGCGGCCGATGCCGTCCGGCCCGGGGGCGGTGGTCGCGCCCCGGCGGCCGGCGTGGGTCAGCTGGATGCCGAGCGGGGTGTCGCTCACCGCCCGGACGGCGCCGACGAGTTGGTGCCAGGCGGCCTCCTGGTGGTCGGTCCACAGGCCCGGGCAGCGGTCGGTGGCCCGGCCCTCGGGGCCGACCGCGGTCATCCCGGCGAGCACCAGCCCCGCGCCGCCGAGCGCGTGCCCGGTCAGCTGGGCCCGGTCGAAGCCGCTGGGCAGCGCGTCGGGGGAGGTGAAGGTGGCGAGCGGCGGCACCACGACGCGGTTGCGCAGTTCCAGTGCGCCCAGCTTCAGCGGCCGGAACATCGGCGGCACTCCGGGAGAGCCGCCGAAGGCGGTGTCCACGGCGTCCACGAAGGCGGGGTCGCGGGCCCGCAGATTGCCGTAGGTGACCCGCCGGCTGCGGGTGAGCAGGTTGAAGGCGAACCGGTCGGCGTCCTGCCCGGTCCGCCGCCCGATGGTCTCGAACCACTCCAGACTGGCCTGCGCGGCACGCTGGGTGGACTCCACCACCGGGCGCCGCTCGGCCTCGTAACCGGCCAACGCCTCGTCCAGGGTGGGCTGTTCGCTCAGTGCGGCGGCCAGGGCGAGGGCGTCCTCCAGGGCGAGCTTGGTGCCCGAGCCGATCGAGAAGTGCGCGGAGTGCGCGGCGTCGCCGAGCAGGACCACGTTGCGGTGGCGCCAGCTCGCGTTGCGCACCGTGGTGAAGCGGATCCAGCGGGAGGCGTTGGGGATCAGCCGGTGGCCGTCCAGGTGCCCGGCGAGCAGCTCCGCGCAGCGACGCACGCTCGCCAGATCGCTCTCGCCGCGCGCCGGTTCCCGTGCGGCGAGGGCCTCGAAGCCCGCACGGCGCCAGGCGTCCGCGGCCGCCTCGACGATGAAGGTCGAGCGGGTGGCGCTGTACGGGTAGGCGTGCACCTGGAGGACGCCGAAGTCGAACCTCTCGACGATGAAGGTGAAGGCCTCGAAGACCTTGTCCGTGGCGAGCCACATGTAGCGGCAGTGGCGCTCGTCCAGATCGGGGCGGAAGCTCTCCGGGAAGGCGGCCCGGGTGCCGGAGCGGATGCCGTCGGCGGCCACCACCAGGTCGTACTCGGCGGCCAGCCGGTCCACGGGCGGGGCGGGGGTCCGGTAGCGCACGTCCACCGCCAGCTCGGCGCAGCGCCGTTGCAGGACGGCGCGCAGCCGGTTGCGGTCCAGGGCGGCGAAGCCGTGGCCGCCGCTGGTGCGCACCTCGCCCGCGAAGCGGATGTCGATGTCGCTCCAGCGGGCGAACTCGGCGCTGATCGCGGCGAAGACGTGCGGGTCGGCGTGCGCGATGCCGTCCAGGGTCTCGTCGGAGAAGACCACGCCGAAGCCGAAATCGTCGTCCCGGCCGTCCCGTTCGAAGACGGTGAGCTCCCGGTCGGGCGCCAGCTGCTTGGCCAGGGCGGCGAAGTAGAGCCCGCCGGGGCCGCCGCCGATCACGGCGATCCGGGTACGGTCCCGTGCGGTGCTCATGCGGCCGCCTCGGGGGCGGTGATCGCCCCGGGACCGACAGTCGGCCCGGGGTCGACGGTCGCCCCGGCGCCGGCGGCCGTCCCGGGGCTCACGCGGCCACCTCCGGGCGCTGCGGCCCGGCCTCCGCCAGTGTGCGGCGGACCTGTGAGGGCCACGGCTCGGCGCCCCCGTCGTGCGGTGCGGAGTGCACCACCGACATCCGCCCCTTCGCGGCCAACCCGTGCGGGCCGTGCACCTCGAAGGCGTAGTGCAGCGAGGAGCCGCCGACCCGGACCACCCGCAGCTCGGTGCGGACCAGGTCGCCGAACCAGAGCCGTTCGCGGTAGTCGGCCTCGAAGTGCACCCGGGGGATCCGCCCGAACAGGTCGGCCAGTCCGAGCCGGCGCAGCAGGGCCGCCTCCGCCGCCTCGGCCCAGCGCTGCACGGCGGAGAAGTGGTAGTGCCCGGCGGCGTCGGTGTCGGACCACTCCACCCGGCGCTCGACGGTGACGCTGGCCGGGGTCGGTGCGGCCCGTCGGCGCAGCTCGGCGCGGTGCAGCTTGCCGGTCGCGGTGCGCGGCAGCCCGGGCACGAACTCGACCGCCCGCGGGTACTTGTACGGTGCGATGGCGCGCTTGACGTGCTCCTGGAGTCCGCGCGCCGTCTCCGGCCCCTCCGGGACGCCCGGGCGCAGCACCACGTACGCCTTGACCACCGTGCCGCGCCGCTCGTCCGGCGCGCCGACCACCGCGCAGTCGGCCACGTCGGGGTGGGTGGCGAGCGCCTGCTCGACCTCGGGCCCGGCGATGTTGTAGCCGGCCGAGACGATCATGTCGTCGTTGCGGGCCCGGAACCAGAAGTAGCCGTCGCCGTCCCGGACGTAGGTGTCGCCGGTGAGGTTCCAGCCGCCGCGGACGTAGTCCAGCTGGCGCTCGTCGTCCAGGTAGCGGCAGCCGGTCGGGCCCTTGACCGCCAGCATCCCGGGTTCGCCGTCCGGCACCGGACGGCCCTGCCCGTCCAGGACCGCGGCCCGGAATCCGGGGACGGGCCGGCCGGTGGAACCGGGCCGGATGTCCCCGCCGGCGGCCGAGGCGAACACGTGCAGCATTTCGGTGGCGCCGATGCCGTCGATCAACCGCTGTCCGGTGGCCTCGTGGAAGGCCCGCCAGACGGCGGCGGGCAGCGGCTCGCCCGCCGAGACGCAGTGCCGCACCCCGGAGAGCCGGTCCGCCAGCCCGGCGGCCAGGATGGCCCGGTAGGCGGTCGGCGCGGTGAACAGCACGCTCACCCGGTGCCGGCGCACCTGCTCGGCCAGCTGCTCCGGGGTGGCGTGCTCCAGCAGCAGGCCGGCGGCGCCCGCCCGCAGCGGGAAGACCAGCAGGCCGCCGAGGCCGAAGGTGAAGCCGAGCGGCGGGGTTCCGGCGAAGAGGTCCTCGGGGGTGGGGCGGAGCAGGTGGCGGGAGAAGGTGTCGGCGATGGCGAGCACGTCGCGGTGGAAGTGCAGGGTGGCCTTGGGGCGGCCGGTGGTGCCGGAGGTGAAGGCGATCAGCGCGACGTCGTCGGCGGCGGTCGGGACGGCCGGGAAATGGGCGGCCTTGGCGGCGCAGCGGGCGGTGAGGTCCTCGGGGCCGGGGCCGCCGTAGCCGAGGACGCGCAGTCCGGGGGTCCGTGCCCGGTGCAGCTCGTCCAGGAAGCGGTGGTCGCACAGGGCGAGGACGGGCCGGGCGATGCCGTGCAGTTCCGTCAGCTCGGCGGCGCGCAGCAGCGGCATGGTGGTGACGGCGACCCCGCCGGCCTTCAGCACGCCGAGCCAACAGGCCGCCAGCCAGGGGGTGTTGGGGCCGCGCAGCAGGACCCGGTTGCCGGTGGCGAGGCCGAGGTCCTCGGTCAGCAGACGGGCGATCCGGTCGGCGTGGTCGCGCAGTTCGCCGTAGGACCACCGTTCGGTGGGGGTGAGCAGGCACGGTCGGTCGGGGCCGAGGCGCTCGATGGTGTCGTCGAGCAGGGCGGCGGCGCAGTTCAGGCGATCGGGATAGGCCAACTCCGGGAGTTCGAAAAGGAGTTCGGGCCATTGCTCGGAGGGTGGGAGATGGTCTCGGCAGAACGTGTCCACGTGCGCGGAGGGTGAGAGCTCCATGGGCGGGCACCTCGTTGTGCGAGCGGGGAGTGAGGCCAGTATGGCGCGTCCGTGACGCCAGTCAAGGGAGCGATACATGCATTCGGGCGACGACCCGGCTCCCCGCCCGCTCCGGGCGCCGGGGGGCGCCGACCGTCAGCTCGTCGTCCCCCGGGCGGAGGCGTCGGGAGTGCGGCCCTCCTGGGCCTGGTGGGCGCGGTCGGCGAGCAGTCGGGCGAACACCGTCAGCCCGGGCGCGGTCAGGGCGGCGCCCGGCCCGTCGTCCCGCACCAGGAGCAGCACGCCGCCGACCTGGACCAGCGCCACCGCCGACGAGGAACCGACGGTCCGGGTGGCGCTCCGGTCGCCGATCCGCGGGATCGCCACCGCCGTCGACTCCACGCCGCCGGTGCGTTCGAGTGCGCTGCCGAAGGCCTTGGCGGCCGCCTCGGGGGAGGCGAAGGCGACCACGTCGAACTCCACGGTCTGCACCGACGCGGCGCCGAACGTCACGCTGGCCGAGGCGAGTTGCTGGTTGCAGGCGTCCGGCAGCAGGCACGGCACCGCGTCGGTCGGGCCCGTCCCCGACTCCGGCCCCCGCTGCACCCGCCACCCGCGCGGCATCGCCCCCTCGTCGGGCAGCACGCCCTGGACCAGCACCGGGTCGCCCAGCGGCTGCGCGGCGTGCGCCAGCCCGGGCCCGCCCGGCTTCAGCAGCGGGCGCGAGCCCAGGTGGACGCCGAGCGCGACCAGCGCGGCGATCAGCACCAGGACGAGCGCCGCCACGATCCCGGCGCTGCTCCGCCGGGCGGCGAGCGCCCGCGCGCGGGCGGCCGCGGGGCCGGTTCGCAGCTGAACGGTGCTCGGGCCCTTCGGCGGCGGTGCGGACGGCGGGCCGACCCGCAGCTGCACGGTGCCGGGCTCGCTCCGCAGTTGGACGGTCGGTGGATCGCCCGGCTTCCCGAGCGCGGTGGTGGCCAGGTACTGCGCGAACGCCGGGTCCGTGGCCAGCAGGTGCGCGACGGCGGCGGCCAGCAGCGCCCGCGCCTGCGCGTCCCCCGGGCTCGCCTGCGCCGCCGCGAGCGCCCCGGCGCCCTCCGGCACCATCCGCAGCCGCGCCCGCACGACATCGGCCACCGCCTGGTGCGGCCCGTCGCCCAGCAGTGCCGCCGCCACCGCATCCGGTGCCGGCCCCCGGCCGTCCCCCATGGCAACTCCCCCTGCCGCACGAGTGGTTGCCCCCACGATCCCGGACCGCCGGCCACTTCGTACCCACGCCGAACGGAACGGAGACGCAACTGCAACCCCACCCGGACGAACCGGGGCGGGCGGCGGTGTGCAGCAGTGGCGGCATCCGGGCCTTGTGCCCGCCGCCCGACCGGGCGCGCCGCCGAACCGACCGGCCGGGTGGCGGTCCGGGGGCCGTCAGCGCAGGTCGAAGACCAGGCGGGCGGAGACCTTGCCGCTCAGCACCTCGTCGAAGCAGGCGTTCACGTCGTCGAGGCGGCGGGTCTCGCGGATCACCCGGGTGCGGCCGAGGGCGTGCAGCCGGAAGACCTCGGCGAGGTCCTCGCGGGTGCCGACGATCGAGCCGATCACCTTGGTGCCGTTCAACACCGTCTCGAAGACGGGCAGTTCGAGCTTGCCGCCGGCCGGGAGGGCGACCAGGACGAGGGTGCCGCCGCGGCGCAGGGCTCCGTAGGCGGCCTGGAAGGAGGCGTTGCTGACGGCGAGGGCGATCGCGGCGTGGGCGCCGCCGAGGGCCTGGACCTCGGCGGCGACGTCCTGGGTGCGGGCGTCGAGGACGTGGTCGGCGCCGAGGTCGCGGGCCAGGGCGAGTTTGTCGTCGGTGACGTCGACGGCGATGGTCTCGGCGCCGAAGACCCGGGCGTACTGGAGCGCCAGGTGGCCGAGCCCGCCGATGCCGGAGACCAGCACCCGGGTGCCGGGCCCGGCCCCGGAGACCTTGAGCGCCTTGTAGGTGGTGACGCCCGCGCAGGACAGCGGCGCGGCGTCCAGCGGGTCGATGCCGTCGGGGACGGGGACGACGTAGTCGCCGTGCGCGAGCGCGTACTCGGCGTAGGCGCCGTCCACGGAGTAGCCGCTGTTGTGCTGCCGGAGGCAGAGGGTCTCCCAGCCGGAGACGCAGTGGTCGCAGCGCCCGCAGGCGTCCGCGAGCCAGGGGATGGCGACCCGCTCGCCCACCCGGACGTGCCGGACCAGGTCGCCGGCCGCCTCGACGATGCCGACGCCCTCGTGCCCGGGCACGAACGGCGGGCTGGGCTTGACCGGCCAGTCGCCGTGGGCGGCGTGGATGTCGGTGTGGCAGAGACCGGAGGCCTCGATCCGGACCCGGACCTGGTGCGCGGCCGGCTCGGGTACCGGGTGGTCCTCGACGACCAGCGGTGCGGTGAAATCGCGGACGACGGCGGCCTTCATGCGCTGCTCCTCGGACGTACGGCCGGGTACGGGGGTACTGCCGGCGGCTGCGCGGGGGCGCAGCCGCCACCAGCTTCACCCGATGGGGTGATCTTCGCCGGTCGAACTAGGCCGAACGAGTGATCATCCGTCCGCGTATCCGCGCAGGTCAGCGCACCGGCATCGACATGTACACCGCCCGTCGCCCATAGCAGGCGGGCACCGGCACCTCCCGGTGCGCCCGGTAGCCGAGCAGCCGCAGCAGGATGTCCGCCCCGCGCACCGCGACCATCGAGATCCGCTCGTAGCCCTGCCCGCTCGCGTGCTCCCGGAAGTGCCGGATGAAGCCCAGCGCGACGTCCCGTCCGCGCAGGTCCTCGGCGATCACCAGGTCGTGCACGTGCAGGTTGGTCGAGCGGAAGGCCTGCTCCTCCGGGCGGCTGAGGTCCGGGCAGCGCAGCGGCGGGTAGGGCAGGCTCAGCAGGTAGCCGCGCACCACGCCGTGCTGCTCCAGCACGAAGCAGGTGCCGGGCGAGCTGCGGGCGCGCGACTGGAGCGCCTCCCGGCCCTCGGACAGGTCGTCGGCCGCGTAGGCGTCGTGCTCCAGCGCGACCACGGCGTCCCAGTCGTCGTCGGCCAGCTGCCGGATCCGGAGGTCCTCGCTCACCGAGCCGGCGCCTCCGTGCCGGCGTCCGTGCCGTCCGTGCCGGCGTCCGTGCCGTCCGTGCCGGCGTCGAGCCCCTCCGCGCGGGCGGCGGCCACCATCGGCGCCCAGGCCTCCACCAGCACCGCCCACCGCTCGGCGTCCTGCCGGGCCTCGTCCAGGAGCTGCTGCCGCTGCCCGGCCACCACGTCCGCGAGCTCGGCGTACTTGCCGCCCAGCTTGCGGTAGGAGCGGTCCAGGACGTCCAGGCAGTGCACGTTCCCGGCCGGGTCCCAGTCGACGCTGCCCCGCACCAGGTCGAGGATCGGCTCGACCTTCAGTCCGTGCCGCTCGTCCAGCAGCCCGCGGCCGAGGTCGATCATCCCGCCGTAGACCGGGTACAGGTACAGCATCGAGAGCAGGAACTTGACGAACCGCATCTGGTAGGAGACGAAGCCGGTGCCGGTGCGGCGCTCGGGCGTGTAGTAGTTGACGATGTGGCGGTTGTGGACGACGCCGGGCAGCCGGGAGTGGACCATGGCGTGCAGCAGGGCGTAGTCGCTGCCGATGGTCTCGATCGAGGGCAGCAGCGGCAGCACCTCGTAGGCCCGGTGGTCCAGGGCGATGTTGCACATGTAGACGTCCCAGATGTCGGGCACGCCGAGGACGGATTCGTCGGTGCTGAACGGCTCGGAGCCGGCGCCCTTGAAGGAGACGTCCACCATCGCGTCCCTCTCCTCCTCCGACCACACCGGTGGGGTCCACAGGCGCACCACGTCGCGGTAGACGGCCGGGTCCATCTCGTGGATCTCGCTGATGTCCACGTTGAGTTCGCCGATGAAGGAGCCGCTGACCAGCATCACCGGCTTGTCCGCGTCGGCCGGGTCGAGCTCGGAGCGGGACACGCCGGCCACCGCCTCGCCGGCCGGGCGGCCGATCGAGAGCAGCTCGTGGTGGATCGGGAAGACCTTCCGGCCGTCGACGACCTGGAAGTCGGCGTCGTCGTTGCGCAGGTGCGCCGAGGTGCAGCCCAGGGCGGCCGCGCCGAGGAAGAGCCGGTTGACGCAGGAACCGTACGCGACGGCCCGCGGGAGCATCAGGTCGAGCAGCAGTTCGGGGTCGGCGGCGCCGGAGCGCTCGGACACCCGGCGCAGGAACTCCCGCTGCCCCGCCTCGCCCAGGTGGTGGACGGCCACGCCGGGGGTCGGCTCCAGCGCGGCCACGGCGCCCGCGTTCTCCGCGAACCCGACGGCGTCGGTGGTGTCGAGGACGAGGAGGTGCACCTCGACCCCGAAGGTCGCGACGGCGTAGGCCGCCTCCTCGGCGAGTTCCGCGATGGTGTCGGGGCAGGGCCGCATGGTGGGCAGGGCGAGACAGACTCTTTGCATGGTGCGGATTTCTCCATCGGATCGTCAGATTCGGTTCCACGGAGGCCAGTTGGGCGCACAGGGAGGACCCGGACGCGGGCTGGTGCCGGTCCGCCGGACTACCGTGGACTAGACCACTTTTGATGTCAACGATTGACAGCGGCGCCCCGACGGGGTGCAATACGCCCCCTCCCGCGCGATCCACCGCCCCCGCACGGGCGCCGGAATCGCACGCGGGGGCGAACGCCCCCTGCAGAGTCGAACGTCCGGGCGGGTGCGGGGGGTTCATCGCCGGGCATTTGCGCCGTCGGGGTCAATCCGCGAGCCGTACCTGCCGATACCGGAAGTGATGCCCTTACGCCGTTCGGAGGAGCCCGCAATGCCCGAACCGTGGCTGCCCGGTGCCGAGATCCACGACCTCGGCGACCACGCGCCGACCGATCAGCAGTACCCGCCGAAGGCCATCGCCCACATCACCTGGGACCGCAACGCGACCGCCGCCGCACCGCAGGACTGGTGCCCCTACGAGGACCTGGTCGGCTACTTCACCGGCAGCGGCGCCGGCAGCGCGCCGCACCTGGTCTGGGACCCGTTCAGCGGCCGCACGGCGCAGCTGTTCCCGGCCGACTCCCGCTCGAAGAGCCTGCTCAGCCCCGCCGAGAGCCCGACCCGCACCAACCGGGCCGGGCGGGTGGTGATCCAGATCGAGGCGGTCTTCTTCCCCTACTGCCGCTACCAGGGCGGCGTCTACCCGCGGCTGGTCGACACCCCGTGCGCGGGCTGGGACCGCATCCACGCCTGGATCACCTCCTGGGGCGTGCCCGACATCTGGCCGATGGGCCGGCCCACCGACTTCTCCGGCCACCGCGACGAGCGGACCTGGGAGGCCTTCGGCGGCTGGTACGCGCACGCCCACGTGCCCTACAACGACCACACCGACCCGGGCTCCTGGCCCGACTTCACGGCCGGGCCCGGCTCCCCGGACATCCCGCCCTCCCAGCAGCACCCGGTGCCCCCCGCCGCGCCCGCCCGCTACCAGGTCAGCATCAACGGCCTGGCGTACGGCTACGGGGCCCAGGGCTACCAGGTGACGGCCGTCGGGCGGGCGCTGGTCGCGCACGGCTTCGGCGACCACTACCGCTCCGGCCCCGGCCCGAACTGGACGGACGCGGACACCGAGAACTACGCGGACTACCAGGGGAGTCTGGGCTACTCCGGGCAGGCGGCGGACGGAGTCCCGGGCGCGGGCTCGCTGCGCCGGCTGCTCGGCTACCTGCCCGGGCAGCGGACGGTCTCGGTGGCCCACGTGATCGAGGCGGCCCGGACCGACCCGGGGGCCGAGCAGGGGCACCTGACCTACCCGGCCGAGGCGGCCATCGTGGAGCAGGCGCTCGTGGACGAGGGACTGCTCGACCAGCGCTGGGTGGACGGCTCGTTCGGCAGCCGGACGGTCTCCGCGTACGCGGCCTGGCAGCGGAGCTGCGGGTACGAGGCGGGGGCGGCGGACGGGATCCCCGGCCCGGCCTCGCTGCAGCGGCTGGGCGCGGCGCAGGGGTTCGCGGTGACCGACTGAGGGGCGGTGCTGCTCCCGGGGGAGGCGTGGCCGGTGCTGCGCCGAGGCTGTGTACTCGCTCGGGAGTAGGCGAGGTTACTTCCACCGTCAGATGCCGGATGAGGCAGGGGCGGGAGAGCCTGGGGCCGTCCTGGTGACCCCGACTCGAAGGAGGTACCCGTGCGCTCGCCCACCGGCGCCGTCGCGGCGTCCGAACCGACGCCACGGCGGGTGGCGACACCCGTGTCCGGGGGCCGCCGCCTGCCGCCGGCGGTGCGCAGACCGCTGGTCGTCCTGCACGTCGTCGCCTCGGTGAGCTGGCTGGCCTTGATGCTCTGCCTGCTCACCCTGGCGGTGACGGCCCTGACGACCGGGGACGCCGACCGGCTGCGCACCGCCTACCGGGCGATGGGCCTGCTCGGTGACGCGCTGATCCTGCCGCTGAGCCTGCTCACCTTCCTGAGCGGGGTGGCGCTCGGGCTCGGCACGTCCTGGGGGCTGTTCCGGTACTACTGGGTGAGTACCAAGTTCTGGCTGACACTCGGGGCGATGACGGCCTCCGTCCTCGCCCTCACCGACCGGCTGCACGACGCGGTGCGGGTGGTGGACGCGCATCCGATCGGCCCGATCACGGTGGCGGACCTCGGCTTCGTCCGCTACAACACGGTGATCGTTCCGGCGGTGGCGCTGACGCTCTACCTGTTCAACGTGATCCTGTCGGTGTACAAGCCCTGGGGCCGCCGCAAGGCCCACGCCAAAGTCACCGCCCCGGCCCAGGTCACCGCCCCGGCCCAGGTCACAGCCCCGGCACCGGCCCCGGTCAGGGCCCCGGTCAGGGCCGAGGCTGCGGACGAGGCCACGGACACCCGTCCGGGCCGAATACCCGGAGCGGGCGACTGACCGACGGGCCGTCGGCCGCGGCCCGGTCGCTCGGGGAATGCCCGTGCGGGGCGCAGGCGTTGTCCAACGACGTGACCACTGCCGCGCCCACGACCAGGCTCTCCGTGCTCGACCGCTCCCGGACCCGACAGGGCGAGGAACCGGCCCAGGCACTGCGGAGCACGGTGGCCTTCGCCCGTGAGGTGGAGCGGCTCGGCTACCACCGGTTCTGGGTCTCCGAGCATCACGGCGTGCCGGGGGTGGCCGGGTCGGCGCCCACCGTGCTCGCTGCGGCGGTGGCGGCCGCCACCACGCGCATCAGGGTCGGTACCGGCGGGGTGATGCTGCCCAACCACCAGCCGCTGGTGGTGGCCGAGCAGTTCGGGGTGCTGGCCGCACTGTTCCCGGGGCGGATCGACATGGGGCTCGGGCGCTCGGTGGGTTTCACCGACGGTGTCCGGCGGGCGCTGGGGCGGGAGAAGGACGCCGCGGACGCGTTCGGTGCCCAGCTGGCCGAACTGCTCGGCTACTTCGACGGCTCGCAGCCGGCGAACCGCGGGGTCCACGCCCGGCCGGCCGAAGGCCTGCACGTCCCGGCCTTCGTCCTGGCCACCGGCACGGGCGCCGACCTGGCCGCCGACGCGGGACTGCCGCTGGTGATCGCCGCCCCGCGCGGAGTGGACCGGATGCTGGAGGCGATCGACCGCTACCGCGCCCGCTTCCGTCCTTCCGCGCAGGCCGCCGAGCCGTACGTGGTGGTCTCGGGGACGGTGGCCGTCGCCGACACGGCCGAGCGGGCGTGCGAGCTGCTCGTCCCGGAGGCCTGGTCCGGCGCGTACTCCCGCACCCACGGCGAGTTCCCGCCGCTGACCTCCGCCGCCGAGATCCGGGCCCGGGCGATGACCGCCCGGGAGCGGGCCGCGTTCGAGCAGTCGCTCAAGGGCCACATCGCGGGCACCCCGGAGCAGGCCGCCGCCGAGCTGGCGAAGCTGGTCGAGTGCAGCGGGGCGGACGAGTTCCTGGTCACCACCAGCACCTACGACCGCACCGCGCTGCTCGACTCCTACCGGCTCCTCGCCGAGGCCGTCGGCCAGATCTGACCAGGCGACGGCCGGGGCGGGCCGGGCCGGGTCGGTCCGGGCCGGGGTGGAGCCGGTTCGTCACCCGGTCGTCACCGGGCCCCGCCGCCCGCCGCCCGCCGCCCGTCGCCCGCCCGCCCGCCCGCCCGCCCCCGGCCCGTCGCCCGCGGCTCAGCCCGCGTCGACCTCGGTCGTCCCGAGCCGCGCGTACACCTCCGGCCGCCGGGCCCGCAGCCGCAGGGCGATCCCGACGCCGATCAGGAAGACCACCGGCACGATCGCGACCAGCGGCCAGTTGACCTCCGGGCCGGCGCCGGTGAAGAGGTCGAGCCGCCACACCACCAGCGCCGTGGCCCCGCACAGCAGCACGGTGGCGGCGAGCGGTGCCACGACCGTACGGAACACCCCGGCGCTCGCGGCGGCCGCCCGGTTGCGGCGGAAGAAGGCGAACACGGCGAGGCCGGCCAGCGCCTGGAGCACCAGGATGCCCACCACCCCGGGGGAGTTCACCCAGAGGAAGAACTGGTTGTACGGATCCGCCCCGATCAGCGCCGCCACCCCGACGGCCACCGCCGCCAGCACCGACTGCGCGATGCCGCCGATCCACGGCGAACCGTGGCGCGGGTGGATCCGGCCGAGGGCGGCCGGGGCGGCCCGCTCGTTGGCCAGCGCGTAGCCGTACCGGGTGATGGTGTTGTGGAAGGCGAGCAGTGCCGCGAGCAGGCTGGTGACGATCAGCACCCGCTGCACCTCCGTCGCCCAGCCGCCGACGTAGTCGGTCATCGCGGTGAAGAACATCCCGGCCGGGTCGGCGGTGGCGGCGGCGACGGCCTCCGTGTCGCCGAAGGCCTGCACGATCATCCAGGTGACGAAGGTGTAGAAGAGGCCGAGGAAGGCGATCGCGGCATAGGTCGCTCGCGGCACGGTCCGGTGCGGCCGCCGGGCCTCCTCACGGTAGATCGCGGTGGCCTCGAAGCCGATGAACGCGGCGAAGGAGAGTCCGAGCACGCCGCCCATCCCCCCGGAGAACACGTGCTCGGGGGCGAACGAGGACAGGCTCAGCCCGTGCGCCCCGCCCTTGACCAGCACCGCCACCGCGAGCACCAGCAGGATGCCGGTCTCGGCGATCAGCAGTGCCCCGAGCACCTTGGCCCCGAGGTCTATCGAGCGGAAGCCGAGGAACCAGACCACCGCGACCCCGAACAGCGCCCAGACCGGCCAGGGCAGGTCCAGCCCGAGCAGGTCGGCGGCGGTGGTGCGGGCGAAGAACCCGAAGGCGCCGAACATCCCGATCTGGATGGCGTTGTACGAGAGCACCGCGAGCAGCGCCGCACCCAGCCCGGCCGCCCGGCCGAGGCCGCGGGTGACGTACGCGTAGAAGGCGCCGGCGTTGCGGATGTGCGCGGTCATGGCGGTGAACCCGACCGCGAAGAGCGCCAGCACCACGCCGGTGGCCAGGTAGGCGACCGGCGTGCCGATGCCGCCGAAGGAGATCGCGAACGGTGCCACGCCGGCCATGACGGTCAGCGGCGCGGCGGCGGCCACGACGAAGAAGACGATGTCGCCGGTACCGAGCACCCCGCGTCCCAGGCCGCCGGAGCCGCCGGAGCCGCCGGGGGAGCCCAGGGAGCCGGGGGAGGCGGACGTGGAGGTGGCGGAGCCGGAAGCGGAGCCGGAGCCGGGGGGACGGAGCGCGGAGGAGGAGGCCGCGTCGGAGGGCGGGTTCATGGGGGAGCTCTCCTGAGGTCGGGCGAACGAGGAAGCGACGGTCGGCGGCGGACACGCGCCGGCCGCCGACCGGGGAACGAGGCACGGCCGCCGTGGGGGACGGCCGGAACCGGTCGGGAAGTCCGTCGGGGCGGCTGGGGTTTGCCGGGGGAGCGGGGCGCCTCAGCGGGTCGAGCGGTCGGCGCCACCGGGCGGGCCGCCGTGGGTGCGCCGCCCGCCGAGCCAGGTGCCCGCCACCCCGATCGAGGCCAGCTCACCGGCCGGCACCGCGTAGGGATCGGTGGCCAGGTGCACCAGGTCGGCCCGCATGCCCGGCCGCAGCACGCCCCACTCGGCCTCCTCGAAGGCCTGGTGCGCCACGCCCGCCGAGTACGCCGCCAGCGCCTCGGTGAGTCCGATCCGCTCCTCGGGCAGCCAGCCGCCGTCCGGCAGGCCGTCCGGGGTCTGCCGGGTGACGGCGGTGGCCAGCCCGGCCAGCGGCTCGTAGCGGGTGACCGGCCAGTCGCTGCCGAAGGACACCCGGGCGCCGCCGCGCAGCAGGGCGGCGATCCGGTACTGCCGGGAGCCGCGCTCCGGGCCGATGCGGGGCAGGGTGAGCTCGGTCATCAGCGGGTCGGTCTGTGCCCAGAGCGGCTCGAAGTTGGCGATCACGCCGAGCTCGGCGAAGCGCGGCAGGTCGTCGGGGTGGACCAGCTGCACGTGGGCGATCACCGGACGGCGGGCGCGCGGCCCGTTGCGGCGGGCGGCGGCCTCGACGGCGTCCAGCGCGATCCGTACGCCGAGGTCGCCGATCGCGTGGATGTGCGGCTGGAAGCCCAGCGCGTCCACGGCGGTGACGGCCTCCGCCAGTTCGGCGCCGGTCCAGTTGGCGACGCCGTGGGAGTGCGGGCAGTCGCTGTACGGCTCCAGCAGCGCGGCCGTCCCGGACTCGATGACGCCGTCGGCGAAGAACTTGACCGCCCGCGCGGTGAGCCGCCCGTGCCCGGCGGCCTCGACCCGGTCGCGGTCGGTGGCCAGCCGGGGGAGCCGCTCGCGCCAGCCGTCCGGTTCGAGCAGCAGGGCGAGCCCGGCCCGGACCGGCAGGCCCTCCTCGGCGACGGCCGCCAGCCAGGTGTCCACCTGCGCTGGCTCGACCCAGGCGTCCTGGAGCCAGGTGATCCCGGCGGCCGCCAGCGCGGCGGTGCTCTCCCGCAGTGCGGCGACCTGCTCGGCCAACGGCGGCGGCGGGACGAGCGCGAGGACGGGGTTGAGCGCACCGAACTCGCGCAGGGTGCCCAGCGGGCTGCCGTCCGGCCGGCGGACGATCTCGCCGCCGACCGGCTCGGGGGTGTCCGGCCCGTACCCGGCCCGGCGCAGCGCCTCGCTGTTGGCCCAGCCGGTGTGGTGGTCCATGGTGCGCAGCAGCACCGGGCGGTCGGGGACGGCGGCGTCGAGCAGTCGGGCGTCGAACAGTCCGCCCTCGGCCAGCCACGGGTCGACGGCGTCGCCGGTGATCCACTCGGCCTCGGGGTGGCGCCGCGCCCAGTCGCGAACGGCCGCCACGACCTGCTCCAGGCTGGTGCAGTCGCGGACCGGCGCGCCGCGCAGGCCGATGCCGCCGAGCAGCGGGTGGACGTGTCCGTCGCCGAAGGAGGGCAGCAGGGCGCCGCCGTCGAGGTCGACGGTCTCGGTGCCTTCGTCGCGCAGGGCGAGGGCGGCGTCGCCGAGGGCGGCGATCCGCCCCGCGCCGACGGCGAGGGCGTGGGTGCGGGGGAGGGCGGGGTCTCCGGTGTGGATCCGGCCGCCGGTGAAGATCGTTTCGGCACGCATGCGGGGGTGTGCGTCCTCTCCGGGGCAGGGCGGGCCGACGGGTGCGCGGCCTGCCCAACCGAATGGGGTTCGGTTACCGTAGGCGCGGCACCGGCGGGTGCGGAAGAGTTTTACTGAAAGCCGTTCAGTAACGCTTGGATAACGACGATCTTGGTCTGCCGGTGCCGACGGGCCGCTCGGCGACCCCGAAGGTGAGGAACCGGGCATGCCCAGGCCGCGCACACCCCTGCTGGACCGGCAGCGCATCGTGGACACCGCGCTGCGGCTGGTCGACGAGGCGGGGGACCTCACCATCCCCGCGCTGGCCGGTGCGCTCAAGGTCAGCCCCTCCGCGCTCTACCACCACGTCACGGGCCGGGCCGAGATCGTCGCCCTGATGCGCGCCGAGCTGGTGCGCACGATCGGCGAGCAGTCGATGTGGGACCAGTCCTGGGACGCCGCGCTGCGCACCTGGGCGCACGCCTACCGGGACGCCTTCGCCGAACACCCCGGCATCGTCCGGCTGCTCGCCACCGCGCCGCTGGCCGAATCGTTCATGCACGAGCTGTACGAGCGGGCCGTCGCCACCCTGGAGGACGCGGGCTTCGCCGCACGGGACGTGATGGGACTGATCACCGCCCTGGAGAGCTTCGTCCTGGGCTCGGCGCTGGACCTGGTCGCCCCGGACGTCATGGTCGACGCCGTCGACCGGGCCGCCACCCCGCGGCTGGCCGACGCCCTGGACGCCGTCCCCGCCGGGCGCGAGCGCGCCGACCGGGCCTTCGGGCTCGGGCTCACCGCCCTGATCGAGGGCTACCGGGTGCTGCTGGGCTGACCCGGGGCCCCGGTCCGGCCCCGGCGCGCAGCCCCGGTCGGGCCCCGGTGCGCCCCTCGGCCCGGCCTCGCCCCGTTCGCCCCGGGGTCGCTGCCGTTCGCCGGCCACGATTTCTGACCGGGCGTGATGTCCTGCTAGTGTTCATCCCGTCGAGAGGAAGTGATCTTCCGGGAAACGGAATCTCGAACAGGCGTCAGCGGTGCTACCAGAGCACGCCCTACTTTCAGTAGGGAGAGTCCGTGCGATCCGGGCCTGGCGCTCCCATCGAAGGGGCTCGTTCCGTCCAGCGGAACGAGCCCCTTCGTCGTGTTCGCCTTCCGTGCCCGCGCCCTCTTATCGTACTTTCGGGCTCGAAACCCTCCCTTGGGGCTCGATACCGGCCAAGGTGCCGTGCCAGGTGGCCGGTGAACGGTACTCCAACCTCCCTGGCCGACCGGTGGGGGCGGGGTCGCGTCCGGTCTGATGTTCCGTCAGTTCTTGGCTGGAACTGGCTGTTACTGATGTGAATATGCCATTGGAATGTTCGTCATATGGAATCCGGCAGTAGCCTTCCGTGTCGAACTAGCCACTGCTGGTGGTGAACCGGTCGGTGCCGCGCTGCGGCCGACCGCCCAGACCCCGCGAAGGAGCCGGTGTGCCCGGTATCGACGAATGCCTCTCCGGAGCGATGGCGATCCCCGGGGCCCGTGCCGCGAGCCTGGTCGACTGGAGCAGCGGGCTCGCCCTCGGCAGCCTCGGGGACAGCCCGACCGGAGAGCACGAGACCTCCGCCGCCGAGGCAACCGACCTGGTGCGGGCGGCCGTTGAGAGCCAGACCTTCACCGTGACGGAGGACCGGCGGGCCCCGTTGGAGGACATCATCGTCACCGCCGGCCGCAGTTACCACCTGATCCGCTTCATCGACACCGTCTTCGACAACAGGCTCGTCCTGCACCTCTGGCTGGACCGCGCGGAGGGCAACCTCGCCGCCGCCCGATTCCGCCTCCAGGCACTCGCCGAGGAGCTGGTGCTGGGGTGAGCGCGTGACCGCCGCGACCGGCACCGTGCCGCCGCCCCCGGCGGAGGTCGCCACCCCGAGGTCCCCGGGCGAGGCGCTCGCCCTGCTCGCCGACCGCCGCGCCACCGGCGCCCTGCGCGGGCCGCTCGGCAGCCTCCACCTGATCGACGGGCGGGTGGCCGCCGCCGAGTCCCTCCGGGCGCCCGGACTGGCCGACCTGCTCATCGGCTGCGGTCGGATCACCCCCGAGGACTGGGCGGAACTGCTCCGGGCTCACGGCCCGAGGTCGAGGGTCGGCGAGGCGCTGGTCGAACGGCGGCTGCTCACCCGGGGAGAGCTCGAACTCGGCCACCTGGGAACGCTGTTCGACGCCGCGTTCTTCGTGCTGGCCGACCCGGCCGGCGGCGTCTGGCGGTTCGAGGCCGACGCCCGGCACTGGCTCGGGCCGGTCGCGGAGGTCGACCCGGCCCGGATCCGCCGCGAGGTCGAACGCCGCCGGAAACTGCTCGACGGGATCTGGCCGTGGGCGCAGCTCGACACCGCGCCCGTCCGCCCGGCCGAGTGCGGCCGCCGGTCGTCCCACCGCTCGTGCGGCCGCCGGCGACGTGAGCTGTTGGACCACGCCGACGGTCGCAGGACCCCGGCGGACCTGGCCCGGCTGCTCGGCCGCTCCGGCTTCGGGGTGACGGCCGATGTCCGTCGACTGGCCGCCGCCGGACTGCTGGACGCCCCGCGCCCGTCCGCCGCGGCACCCGCAGCGCCGGAGGCCCCGGTGTCCGAGGCGCGGCAGACGACCGCTCCCCGGCCCGAAGTCCCCCCGCCGACCGCGAGCGGACCGGCCGGAGGGCTGCACCGCCGGGTCCCCGGCGCCAGCCTCCGGGGCGCCGACCTCCCCGGCGCCCCGGTCACGGCCGTTCCCGCCCCCGCCGCCGCTTCCATTCCCGCCTCCGCCCCCGAGGCGGCCCGCAGCGGGACCGACGCCCCCACCTGCCCCGAACGCCCACCCATCACGGCAGCGGCCCACCCGCTGGCCGTCCCCGATCCGGACGTCGCGCTGCTGACCCGGATCCGAGACCTTCTGGAGGCCCGACTTTGACCCACTCCCCGCCCGCGACCCCGTCGTTCCGGCCATGAGGCGGGCACTCAAGCAGCGTGTCGGAAGGAGACAACTGATCGCCTTGGAGACCGAGTTGCTCGCCGAACTGCGTGCCGTCAAACACCGCGTACCGCACCTCGCGGGTGGTCTGGTGGCCAGCGTGGACGGCCTGTTGGTCGCGCACGACACCCACGGCACCGAACCCTCGGGACTGGCCGCGATGACGGCGGCCTCGCTCTCGCTGGCCCAGCGGCTCGCCGACACCACCGGTCAGGGCGAGTTCCGCGAGTCGCTGGTGCGCGGCGAGAACGGCTACGTCGCCACGTACGCGGCCGGCGGCAGCTGCGTGCTGACCCTGCTGGCGCACCCCGACGTCAACGTCGGCCGGCTGCACCTGGAGGCCCGCCGCAGCGCCCAGCGCATCGCGGGGCTGCTCAACGACGCCCTCGTGCCCAAGGATCCGCGCGACACGGGCTGACCCGGGCCGACCACCGAACCATTGTCCCCATCCGTCACGAACCACCCATCACCGAACGGGAGTTACCCAGATGACCGACGCACCCGGCGCGCTCAAGCAGGCCATGACCAGCATCGAGGGCGCCATCGGCGCGGCCCTGGTGGACTACAACAGCGGCATGGCGCTGGCCACCCTCGACGGCCCCGGCGGCCTGGACCTCAACGTCGCCGCGGCCGGCAACACCGACGTGGTCCGCGCCAAGATGCGCACCATGGACATGCTCGGCCTCCAGGACGGGATCGAGGACATCCTGATCACCCTGAGCAGCCAGTACCACCTGATCCGCCCGCTCACCGGCCGTACCGGCAAGGGCCTGTTCCTCTACCTCGCGCTGGACAAGGCGCGTGCCAACCTCGCGATGGCCCGCCACCAGCTGGGCCGGATCGAGGCCGAGCTGGAGGTCTGACGCGCAGCCCCGGGACGCCACCCCGGCGCGGCGCCCGGGCGCGCGGGTCGCGGGTGCGCGAGCCATGGCCGCGCGGGTCACGGGCGAGGCCCCGGCGGTGGTTCGGGCCACCGCCGGGCTCCGTCCGGCGGGGCTCACCCCCGGGGCAGGTCCGGCCCGGCGGCCTGCCCGCGCACCAGCTCGGCCGGCCCGCCCGACCGCTCCCGGGCGGCCAGCGCGGCGGCCGTCCGGTCCCAGGACGGGCCGGTCAGCAGCGCCCGTGCCTCGGCCGGATCGCAGAGCCGCCACTCCACCAGCTCCTCCTCCGGCAGCACGATGGAGCCGAGCATCCGCTCCGTCACCGTGCCGCCGTCGAACACGTACACCAGGACGGCGGTGTCCCGGCCGGTCGCCGGGTCCGCCGCCGGGTCGGCCGCCGCACCCGGCTGCCAGTCCAGCGCCAGCAGCGGCCCCGGCTCGGCCTCCCAGCCGAGCTCCTCGCGGATCTCCCGCCGGGCCGCCGCCCGGGGCATCTCCCGGTCCGCCTCGACCCCGCCGCCCGGCAGCGTCCAGTACGGGACCTGACCGCGCGGCCCGTCCCACGGCCGCAGCCGCACCAGCAGGACCCGGCCGGCGGCATCGGTGAACAGCGCCCGCGCCTTGGCCCGGATGCGCGGCCGGGTGGCGTAGTAGGTCTCCCGGTCCATCGGCGGCTCCGGCCGCTCCTCGGTCTGCGGCGTCAGCCCCGGCGCCGCGGTCAGCCCGGTGTACGCGGGCACCGGCCCGTCGGCGGGCAGCAGCCGGAGCGTGTGCCCGACCGGCCGGCTGTCCTCCAGCTCCAGCGGCCCGTCGTCCCGCGGCGCCAGCAGGCAGGCCGTCACCCGGCGCGACAACCGGGGCGGCAGCGCGTGCCCGGCCTGCTCCGTCGTCAGCCAGGTCCAGCCGCCGACCTCCGCCGCGTCCGGCCGGAACGCCGCCGCCTGCGCCGCCGTCAGCGGCTCGGCCCAGTACAGGTACGCGACGATCGGCAGGTCGCCGTGGCGCAGCAGCGCCCAGTCCACGCAGGCCAGCGGTCCCAGCCGGGGCGTGAAGCCCAGCTCCTCCCGGATCTCCCGCAGGGCGGTCTCCCGGGGCGACCGGTCCGCCGGCTCCCACCCGCCGCCCGGGATCGCCACCGGGTGCTTCCGGTCGTACGGCAGCCGCACCACCAGCACCCGCCCGGCCCCGTCCGGGAACAGCACCCCCGCCGCCGCCAGGACTTCCCGACCGGCCGTGCCCGCGCTCTCCACCCCGACTCCCTCCGTCATGTTCTTCCGGACACGACAACCGGGCCCACCTCTACGGTTCCCACCGGGCGGCACTCCCGACCCCCCACGGTCGGGCGATCGGGAGGCCCGGCGCCGGCCGGTTCGGCCGCTCGCGGCGTTCGGTCCGAGTCGGCCCACGGCGGTACACCGGGGCCGTCCGGCGTGGTCACCGGCACCCGGGCCCCGTCGACGTCGCGAAGCCGGCTCCCGTCCGGACCCGGGCGGTGCGGCCCCTCCGGGTGTCCGCCGGACGCCCGGCAGGGGATGCTCCCGACGATTCCGCGCAGTGTCGCGCGCTCCTCCTCGGACCACGCGCGGTTCCACGTGCCCGCGCCGGTGAACTGCTCCTCGAACAGCCGTCGTTCCGGGCCGGCGCGGGCCCCTCACCCCAGGGAGGCCAGCGCCTGTGCCGCCGCGCGCGCCATCTGTTCGTCGTGCCGTCCGCTGCCCCCGCGCAGGCGGGCGACGCCCTCGGCGGCGGCCAGGGCGAGCAGGCCCGGCAGCAGGTCGGTGCTGCGGGCGGCGAGCCAGCGGGTGCCCCGGGTGGCCATCCACCAGAGGTCGGCGGCCAGGCCCGGCGGGGCCTCGGCGGGGGCGGCGGCCGGGGGTGGGCCGAGGGGGTGGCCGGCCTCGGTGAGCAGGTCGTGGAACCGCAGGGCGATCAGGTGGTGGCCCTCGGCGCTGGGGTGCAGGCGGTCCACGCTCAGCAGCCGGCGCTCGGCCAGCCACGGCAGTTCGGTGATGTGCAGGTGTATCGCCCGGTGGCGCTCGGTGAGGGCGTGCACCACGGTGTTGACCGCCCGCATCCGGCGCGCCAGCGGCCGGGCGAGCGGTGCCGGGAGCCGGAGCAGGCTGCCCGGGTCGGGCAGGCAGGCGGTCAACAGCCTGGCGCCGTGGCCGGACAGTTCCCCCATCGTGGCGTCGAGTTCCAGCGTGGCGCGCCGGATGTCGAAGCCCGTGCGCAGGGTGTCGTTGCCGCCGACCACCACGGCCGCCAGCCGCGGCCGCAGCGCCAGCGCCTGCGGAAGTTGACGGATCGTCAGTTCCGTGGTGAGCGCCCCGCTGTACGCCAGGTTGGTGAACTCCGCGTCCCGCCCCTCGGGTGCCAGCGCGTCGGCCAGGACGGCGGCCCAGCCGCGCCAGCCCTCGCCGACCCGGTCCCCGACCCCTTCCGTCAGCGAGTCCCCGAGTGCGACGAAGCGCAGTGGTTCGGCCGCCGCGGGGCGCTCCCGCGCCGCCCGGTCACGCCCGGCTTCCAGCATGCTCGTCCCGACCCCCGTCCACCGCCTCGTCGTGGTGCGCGCCGTGCGCCGCCAGGAACGCCGCCACCGCCGCCGGCCAGCCGTACCGCTCGGCCTGCGCCCGGGCGGCGGCCCGCCGCAGGTCCTCCGGCCGCCCCAGCAACTGCCGTACCGCGGAGGCGAATCCACTGCCCGTGTCGACGGCCGTCGCTCCGGCGAGCCCGATCAGGCCGGGCAGCGCGGAGGAGCGGCTGACCGCCACCGGGGTTCCGCAGGCCAGGGCCTCCATCGCGGCCAGGCCGAAGGTCTCCACCGGCCCGGGCGCGAGCACCACGTCCGCGCAGCCCAGCAGCCGGGCCAGCTCGGCACGCCCGCCCAGGTGCCCGAGGAAGCGTACGGGCAGTCGCAGCCGTGCGGCCCGGGCCGCCAGCCGTTCCCGCAGCGGGCCGGTCCCGGCGACCACCAGCACCGCGGGGTGCCGCCGCGCGCGCAGCTCGGCCAGGGCCTCGATCGCCCGCTCGGGCCGCTTCTCCGCCGAGAGCCGCGAGCAGAGCACCAGCAGTGTCTCGTCCGGAGCGGCGTAGCGGGCCCGCTCGGCGGCGCGGGCGGCCGGCGGCAGCGGTCGCATCGCCTCCAGGTCCACCCCCAGCGGGGCCCGGACCAGGTTCGGGGTGCCGATCCGCCGGAACTCCGCGGCGGCCCAGTCGGTGGTGCAGAGCACTGCGTCGTAGGCGCGGGCGGTGGCCGCGTTGAGCCGGTCGGCCGCCGTGCCCGCCAGCGGGCCGGGCAGGCCCCAGGTGCGCAGCACCCCGGCCGCGCTCTCGTGCGAGACCATCACCGACCGCACCCCGTGCCGCCGTGCCCAGGCGCCGGTCCAGCGCAGCGTGGTGCGGTCGGACACCTCCAGCCGGTCGGGGGAGAACCTGGTCAGTTCGGCGGCCACCGCCCGCCGGTCGGTGAGCAGCCGGTAGCCGCCGGCGGCCGGTAGCACCGGGCCGGGCAGGGTGACGACCACCCCCTGCTCGGTCTCCTCCTCGGAGCGCCGCTCCCCGGGGACGATCAGCACCGGACGGTGCCCGGCCGCCCGGTACCCGGCGCCGAGGTGGCGCAGCGCGGTGCGCAGGCCGCCGGAGACCGGGGTGACGAAGTTGGCCAGCCGGACGATCGTCAGTGCCTCGTCGGCCCTGGGCGCGTGGTCGGCCCTCGGCGCGTCGTCGGCCCTGGGCGCCCCGGCGGTAGGCCGAGAAGCCCCGGCGGTCGGCCGAGCCCCGCCGGTCGTCCGTGCGCTGCCGTCGGGAACGGGGGTCATGCCGGCAGCTCCTCCGGCAGGACGGGCGCCACCGGTTCGACCGGCGCGGGGGCGGCGGCCGGCATCGGCAGCCCGCGGTGTTCCGCCAGCACCTCGGCGTAGTGCCGCAGCAGCAGGTCCCCGACCGCCTCCCAGGTGCGTGCGGTCACCTCGGCCCGGCCGGCCTGCCCGTACCCGGCCCGCCGCGCCGGGTCGGCGGCGAGCTCGGCCACCGCGCGGGCCACCGCCGTGTCGTCCCGGGGCGGTACCAGCAGGCCGGTGCGGTGGTGGGCGACGAGGTCCAGTGGTCCGCCCGCCGCTGGGCCGATCACCGGTACGCCGCTGGCCATCGCCTCCTGGATGGTCTGGCAGAAGGTCTCCAGCGGGCCGGTGTGCACGAAGACGTCCAGGGTCGCGAAGCAGCGGGCCAGTTCGTCACCGGTGCGCCGGCCGAGGAACACCGCGCCCGGCATCGAGGCCTTCAGCCCGGGCGCCGAGGGGCCGTCCCCGACGACCACCACCCGTACTCCGGGCAGTGCCGAGGCCGCGGCCAGCAGGTCGACCCGCTTCTCCGGGGCCAGCCGTCCGACGTACCCGACCAGCACCTCCCCGCCGGGGGCGAGCGCCCGGTGCAGCGCCTCGTCCCGGTGCCGGGGGTGGAACCGCACCGAGTCCACCCCGCGCGGCCACAGCTGGACCCGGGGCACCCCGTGCGCGGTGAGGTCCTGGGCGGCGGGGGTGGACGGCGCCAGGGTGCGGGCGGCGGCCCGGTGCACGGCCCGGATCCGCCGCCAGGCGGCGGCCTCCCCGAGCCCCCGCCCGGCCCGGTAGGCGTGGGCGTAGCCGGCCAGGTCGGTCTGGTAGACGGCCACGGCGGGCACCCCGAGCCGCGCCGCGACCTGCATCCCGCGCGCGCCGAGCACGAAGGGGCTGGCCAGGTGGACGATGTCCGGACGGTGCCCGGCGATCGCGGCCGACAGTTGCCGGCTGGGCAGGGCGATCCGCACCTGCGGGTATCCCGGCAGCGGGACGGACGGGATGCACACCACGGGAATCTCGCCCGCCGGGGTGCCGCCGAAGGTCTCCGGCGGGCATTCGGCGCCCCGCGCCGGTGCGGGGGTGACGACGAGGGGCCGGTGGCCCCGGCGGACCAGGTGCTCGGCCGTCCGCAGCACGCTGTGGGCGACTCCGTTGACCTCGGGCGGGAAGGATTCGGTGACGATGGCGACGCGCATGCCAGTGTTCTGTCCGCGTCCGGCGTGCACCCGGCCAAAGGGATCTGTCGTAGAGGAGAACGCGGGTCGGCGATTTGCACTGCCGACCCGCGGCGCGGTTCGCGTCCGGTCACACGGACCCGGCGGTCTCCTTGAGCTCCGCGTACGGCGCGAGCTTGCGGATCGACTCGATGCTCCTCAGGCAGTCGTCCTTGCTCTCCTGCGGGTCGCCGGTCACCACGATCGCCCCGTTGCTCGCCTTGAGTCGGAACCGGTGCATGCCGCCCTCGTCCACGTACAGCTCGAATTTGCCAGCCATGCCAGAAACAGCCTTCCGCTCGGTTGACCCCCTGGCACCGGAACCTAGGGTCAAATCCCTTGTGCGGCACGTCAGATGATCCATCCGAGTGCACCGGAACGGGAGTTGGCGCGGGCCGAACGGTCCGGGCGGGCGGGTCAGCCGCGCGGCTCGGCCCGGCCGGCGGCCAGCCCGGTGGCGGTGGCGGTCAGGATGCGGGCGAGCCGGGGTTCGACCTCGATGACGGCGTGCGCCAGCCGGGGGTCGGTGCGGTAGAGGGCGGCGACCTCGGCGCCCGGGTTCGCGATCTGCCACATGGCCCCGGCGAGGGAGACGGCGGTGGCGATCAGGTCGGTGACGTCCTGGTCGTCCAGTGCGGGCAGTTGTTCGCGGACGGCCGCGCCGATCGGTTCGCGGGCGGCGAGCGTGGCGAGCTTGAAGTCGCGCACCGCGTCGGGCGAGACGTTGCGTTCGAGGTTGAGCGGGGCGTGGGCGAGCAGGTCGCAGAACATCCCGCGGGCGGCGAGCGTGGTGGCGAAGGCCCGCGCCACGGCGGCCGGGCCCGGCTCCGCGCTCTCCCGCAGCCGCGCGGTCAGCGCGTCCGACCACTCCGCCCAGCCCTCGGCGGTGAGCCGCAGGAAGATTTCCTCGCGGGTCTCGAAGTACCGCAGCAGCGCCGACTTGTGCATTCCCACCGCGGCGGCGATGTCGGTCAGGGTGACGTCCCTGATGCCGTGCTCGTGGCCGAGCGAGCGGGCCGCGGCCAGGATCGCGGCTTCGCGCCGGCGTTTGGCCTCGGGCGAGCGTGCGCGCTGGAACTCCGATGCTGCATCCACCCGCCCATGGTAGGGCAACACCGTTGCCGTAATACCGCAACACCGTTGCGCTAATAATGCAACGGTGTTTTACTAGATGGCATGGAGCAGAACACGGAACAGACCTGGTTCATCACCGGCAGCTCGCGCGGCTTCGGTCGCGCCCTCGTCCGCGCCGCGCTCGAAGCCGGCGACCGGGTGGCCGCGACCGCCCGCCGCCCCGAGCAACTCGCCGACCTCGCCGAGGAGTTCGGCGACCGGATCCGCCCGATCGCGCTGGATGTCACCGACCCGGCGGCCGCCCGGACCGCCCTCGCCGAGGCGCACGCCGCCTTCGGCCGGATCGACGTGCTGGTGAACAACGCCGGATACGCCAACGTCTCGCCGATCGAGACCACCGAGGACGCCGACTTCCGCGCCCAATTCGAAACCAACTTCTGGGGCGTCTACCACGTCACCAAGGCCGCGCTCCCGCTGCTGCGCGAGCAGAAGGGCGGTCTGGTCGTGCAGTTCTCCTCGATGGGCGGCCGGGTCGGCGGATCCCCGGGCATCGCCTCGTACCAGGCGGCGAAGTTCGCCATCGACGGGTTCAGCCGGGTGCTGCGCGCCGAGACCGCGCCGTTCGGCGTGCGGGTGCTGGTGGTCGAACCCAGCGGCTTCCGCACCGACTGGGCCGGCTCCTCGATGGTCGTCCACGACGTCCCGGAGGCCTACGACGAGACGGTCGGCGCCGTGAACAGGCGGCTGCGGCAGGGGGGCGACGGCGCCGCGGGCGACCCGGTCCGGGCCGCCGAGATCCTGGTCCGGGTGGCCAAGCGGCGCGACATCCCCCACCACCTGCCGCTCGGGGTCAACGCCGTCGAGGGCTCGATCGCCATGGACCGGCGGCTCCTGGAGGAGGACACCAGGTGGCGCGAGGTGGCCCGCTCGGCCGATTTCGCCGAGGCCTACCCGGTCGACTTCCCGGCCGACTCGATCGACTGACCGTGCCGACTCGACCGACTGAGCGTGTCGAGCCGCCCGGCACCACCGCCGCGCCCGCCCGGCACCACCGCCGCACCCGTGCTCGGCACTGCGGCCCGGCGCGGGGTGAGCGCCGGGCCGCAGGGGTTCTCGGCTCAGCAGTTGGCGAGGATGCCGGTGAGCGCGGTCTTCTCGGCGCTGTCCACGTCCAGGCCGTAGTACTGCTTCACCTGCACCCAGGCGCGGGCGTAGGTGCAGCGGTAGGAGGCCTGGGGGAGCCACTCGGCCGGGTCGCGGTCGCCCTTGGAGCGGTTGCTGCTCGCGGAGACCAGCAGCAGCTGGGGGCGGGTGACGTCGTTGGCGAAGGCCTGGCGCTGTGCGGTGGTCCAGGCCCAGGCGCCGGAGGCCCAGGCCTCGGAGAGCGGCACCAGGTGGTCGACGTCGAAGGAGGAGGCGTTGGTGGTGGTCGCGCCGTCGTACGGCGAGGACCAGTTGCCGCTGGTCGCCTTGCAGGAGGTGTCGGTGGCGACGTTGCTGCCGTCCCGCTTGACGACCCACTCGCGGGTGTCGCAGGTGCCGCTGATGGTGATCCAGGTCGGGAACAGCGTGCGGTCGTAGGTGTCCCCGTGGGTCTCCGCGGTGGCGGGCATCGCGGCGAGGTAGCTGCGGGCGGTGGCCGCGGAGATCGGGGTCGGCAGGGCGGCCTGGGCGGGGGTGCCGGCCGTGAGCACGGTCGCGGCGGCGAGGGCGGCGGCAGCCGGTATGCAGGACAGGAACCGGCGCACGGGTGCGGTGGGGGCCATGGCGGACGCTCCATCATCAGATCGGAAGAACTGCTGAATTGCGTGCGCCAGTGTGGCGATCCGGTCACCTACGCGGGTAGACCCGGGAAGTGAAATCCTCGTGCACATCGGACGTGCACCGGACAAGTCCGGCGTACGTCACGGGGGTTCGGGGTGGTGTGTCCGGTTTTCCGGCTGCCGCCGGGGGTTTCAGTCGCGGCGGCGGCCCGCCATCCAGACGTAGACCAGGATGCCCGCGAACAGGAACAGCACGCCCTGGTAGACGGCGGCGTAGCCGGCCCCGGCGAGCAGCCAGAGCGAGAAGGCGAAGGCGCCGAGGCCGAGGACGGCGTCGCGCACCAGCCGCCCGCGGTCGACCTTCTCGCCCGCCCCGCGCACCAGCCAGTACAGCTGGGCGGCGGTGGAGAGCAGGTACGGCACGGTGGCGGTGAAGGTGGTGACCAGCACCAGCATGTCGAAGGCGCCCTTCGCGCCGCTGGCGAAGTTGACCACGGTCAGCGCCGAGGCCAGTGCCACGCCGACCAGCACGCCGAAGGTCGGCACCCCGCGCCGCTCCTTGCCGAAGGCGGCCGGGAACAGGCCGTCCTTGGCGGCCGCGTACGGGGCCTGGGCGGAGAGCAGGGTCCAGCCGTTGAGGGCGCCGGTCATCGAGACCAGCGCGGCGACGGCGATCGCCGTGCCGCCCCAGCCGCCGCCGAACATGGCGTCCACGGCGTCCGAGAACGGCGCGGCGGAGTGGACGAGTTGCTGGTGCGCCACGGTGCCGAACACCGCGATGGTGCCGAGCAGGTAGACCACCGCCGCACCGGTGGTGCCGAGCACGCTGGCCCGGCCGACGTTGCGCTCCGGGTCGCGGACCTTGCCGGCGCTCATCGCGGCCGACTCCACGCCCAGGTAGCTGAACAGCAGGATCGCCGCGGCGGCGGTCATGCCGCCCGCCCAGCCGTGGCCGGTGGCGTCGAAGGGCCCGAGGTTCTTCGGGTCGAAGAAGAACAGGCCGCCCACCGAGACCAGCAGCAGCGGAATGAACTTCAGCACGGTGGAGACGAGTTGGACGGCCCCGACGTAGCGGGTGCCGGCCAGGTTGGCCAGGGCCGGCAGCCACTGGAAGGCCAGCGCGGCGGTGATCTCCAGCGGGATGGAGTGGTGGAGCGGCAGCAGCACGTCCAGGTACCCGACGGCGGCCACGGCGAGCGCGGCGTTGCTGACCCAGGTGGTGATCCAGTACGACCACGCGGACAGGAAGCCGGCGAAGTCCCCGAAGGCCTCGCGGGCGTAGACGTACGGCCCGCCGGTGCGCGGGTTGCGGCGGGCGAGCTGCCCGAAGACCAGCGCCAGCGCGATCGCGCCCACGGTGAGCACTCCGAAGGCGGCCAGGCTGACCGTCCCGAACGGGGCCACGGCGGCGGGGATCATGAAGATGCCGCCGCCGATGATGTTGCCCATCACCAGGGCGGTGGCGGTCGGCAGCCCGAAACGGCGGCCGGTGGTCCGGGGCGCGGGGCCGTCCGGCGGGGAGCCGACCGGTCCCGGGGTCTCCGGGCCGCTCGGTCGGGTCGCCTGCCGGGGTGCGGCGGGACTGGTCTGCATGAGGGTGGTGCGCCTTTCGTGGTGCTGCTCCTGCTGGTGCTCGCGCTCGGTGGAGCGTCATGGAGCGACCGTTCATGCTCGGACCGGGCTGCACCTTGCACCAAATCGCCGGGATTTGTTCAGTTCGCCCGGTCCATCGCCGCAAGACTTCCGGCCGCGGGGCGGCCGGACGGGTACTCGTCCGGCCCCCTCCGTCCGGCCGTTCGACCGGATTGACGCGGGTACGCCCGCATTCCTCGACGTACGCCCGGATTCGCCCGGCCGGGGGAGTTGCCTCACCCGAACGCCTCAGCCCGGTTGCGGCGTGCGCCCGAAGCCGCGCGTTCGTGTGCCAACGTTGGCGCGGCGCCCCCGGTGGGGCGCCGCCCGGCCCGTCGGGCGGCCGAACAGGCCGGTCGGGGGCGCGGGTTGAGGACCAGAGACGAACCAAAGGACATCAGATGTCGCTTCGTGGGAAGATCCGCAAGCTCGCCGTGATCGTCGCCGTGGCCGGTGCCGTGGTGGCGGTCCCGACCTCGGCCATGGCGGGGGGCTTCGCTCCGACGCAGTCGGAGGGACAGCACCTGGAGTCCGGCTCCGCGGGCGTCGGCCTGGTCGGCCCGCACGCCACCTGGTTCAACTACTCCGAGCACAGCGAGAGCGACTGCGGCTGCTGATCCCCGCCCCCCGAGCCCGGAGGCCGCCCGTCGGTCTCCGGGCTCACGGCCGTCCCGCGGCGGCCGGCTCCCGCAGGTCCGTCGGACGGGTTCCGGGGCCGCGGACCGCCGCCCGGTCCCGCAGTTCCTTCAGCACCGCGATGTCCATCGCGTGCCCGGTGCCGTCCCCGCCGTGCTTGCGGTCCGGGGTCTCCACCACCAGGGGCACCCCGGCCGTCTCCGGGTGCTCGAACAGCTCGCGGAACGGCTCGGCGCCGATCATCCCGGCGCCGATGTTGGCGTGCCGGTCCTTGCGGGCGCCGACCACGTCCTCGGAGTCGTTGGCGTGGATCAGCCGCAGCCGGCCCGGACCGGCCGCGGCGGCCAGGGCGTCCAGCGCGGCCGTCACCCCGCCCGGCTCCGCCAGGTCGTGCCCGGCGGCGAAGGCGTGGCAGGTGTCCAGGCAGACTCCCACCTTCGGATGATGGTCCAGCGCCGCCATGTACGCGGCCAGCTCCTCCATCCGCGAGCAGAGCGAGCTGCCCTGGCCCGCCGTCGGCTCCAGCAGCAGCCAGGGCGCGTCGTCGCCCAGCCCGTCCAGCTCCTCCAGCAGCGGCCGGACGTCCGTCCGGACCTGCGCCATCGCCTCGGCCCGGCGCGAGCCGCCGCCGGGCGCGGTGCCGACCGCCGAGCCGGTGTGCAGGACGACGCCGAGCGCGCCGATGGCGTGGCCGCGGCGCAGCGAGTGCCGCAGCGACTCGGCGGAGCGTTCGCGGGTGGCCGGGTTGTCCGAGCCGAAGTTGATCAGGTACGGCGCGTGCACCCAGGCCGGGACGCCCTGTTCGGCGCAGGCGGTGCGGAACTCCTCGTCCTGGGCCGGGTTGCCCGGGGGAGTGGCCCAGCCGCGCGGGTTGGCCACGAACACCTGCACCGTCTCCGCGCCGACCCGGGCCGCGTACGCCAGGCCGGTGCCGGCCAGTCCGCGCGCGGCCACCGGGACGTGGGCACCGATCGGGTTGCGGAGGGCGGCGACGGGCGGTACGTGCACGGTGGTCATGGCCCCGAGCATGCCACGCGCCCGGACCGGGGTGTCGGGCGGGCCGGGCCGGGCCGGGCGGAGCGGACGGGGTGGCCGGGGCGGGGTGGCCCGGGAGGGTCGGCCGGGGTCCGGAGAAACGATGCACTGTGCTCGATCGAGTGAATCCGGGCCGGAACCCGGGGACCACCCCACCCGCCTCCGTCACGATCCGTGACCAGATGGACTTCGCGACTCCTGAGGAGGCAGCCGTGAGCACCGCCGAACCGGTCGAGACCGTCGACCTGCGCGCCGACCACCTGATCCGCGACCCCTTCACCGCCTTCGCCGACCTGCGCGAGCGCGCCCCGCTCGCCCGCGCCACCATCCCCGGCGTGGAGCCCTTCTGGATCGCCGTCCGCTACCAGGACGTCCGCACCGTGCTGTCCGACCCGCGCTTCGTCAACGACGTGAACGCCGTCGACGGCCCCGTCGACGACGAGCTCGCCCCCGCCCCCGCCCCCGCGCCCGTCCCCGGGCACCGCACCGAGCAGGTCTGGCGCGCCCGCGGCATGCCGCCGGAGTGCGCGAAGTACCTGCGCGCCGGGGTCTTCGGCGCGGACGGCGCCCGGCACCGCCGGATGCGCGGGCTGGTGCACCCCGCCTTCACGGCCGGTGCGGTGGAGCGCCTGCGGCCCCGGATCGAGCGGCTCGCCGAGGAGTACGCCCGGGCGCTGCCCCGGCACGCCGGCCCGGACGGCGTGGTCGACCTGGTGGCGCACTTCGCCTACCCGCTGCCCGTCACGGTGATCTGCGAGCTGCTCGGGATCCCCGAGGCCGACCGCCCGCAGTGGCGCCGCTGGAGCTCCTACCTCGGCCGGGGCGCCGGGCCCGGCCTGGACGAGGCGCTGCGCGCCATGGTGACCGCCGCCCGCGACCTGGTGGAGCGCCGCCGGGCCGAACCGGCCGAGGACCTGCTCTCCCGGCTGGCCGCCGCGGAGGGCGACACCCTCGCCCCGGTGGAGACCGTCTCGCTGATCCTCAACCTGATCGTGGCCGGCCACGAGACCACCGCCACCCTGATCGGCAACGGCACGGCCGCGCTGCTCGCCCACCCCGAACAGCTGGCACTGGTCCGGTCCGACCCGGGCCTGCTGCCCGCCGCCGTCGACGAGCTGATGCGCTGGTGCGGCCCGACCATCGGCGGGGTGCCGCGCTACGCGACGGAGGACCTCACCCTGGCCGGTACCCCGATCCGCAAGGGCGAGGCGGTGATGCCGATCCTCGCCGGGGCCAACCACGACCCGCGGGCCTACGCCGACCCGGAGCGCCTGGACGTCCGCCGGGCGAGCGCGCCGGACCGCGCGGGGCACCACGAGGCGCACCTGGGCTTCGGCCACGGCACCCACCGGTGCCTGGGCTCGGTGCTGGCGCACCAGGAGGCCGTCGTCGCCTTCGACACGCTGCTGCGGACGTACCCGCAGCTGGCTCTCGCGGTCGGCCCGGAGGCGGTCGAGCGCGGACCGAACCCGGCCGCCTGGCACCTCGCCGCGCTGCCCGTCCGCCTCGGGCCGCAGGCCCCGGCCGCGGGCTGACCCGGGCCGCCGAGCCCGCTGCCGACGCGCCCGACCGCCCCCGTGGTCGGGCGCGTCGCCACGACTGCCGCCGCCGCCCACCCGCCGCACGGCACGCCCGACCCCCACCACCCCGCGCCACGCCGGGCCGTCCCACCTCCGGTCGACGCCCCGTCAGTCCCGCAGCCCAGCCCTGGTGGCGGGCCCATCCGGCCGCCCGTACCGTCGACACGGCCGCACCCACCGGCCGTCACCGCCCGCGCACAGCGCGTCAGCCCATACCGCCGGCCCGTGCGGGGGACCACGACACCCGCACGATCACCGCGCGCGCCGAAAGAAACAGGTCACCACTCATGTCCACGCGACGGGTCCACCACCTCGCCGCGGCCACCGCCGCCGCCACCGCCCTGACCACCGTCCTCGCCGCCCTGGCCGCCGCCCCCGCGGCCCGCGCCGACGGTGGCCTCCCGCTGCACCACGTCCGGCCAGGAGAATCGATTCAGCGGGCGGTCGACGCCGCCCGGCCCGGTGACATCGTCCAGCTGTTCCCCGGCACCTACCGGGGCAGCGTCCGCATCACCACCCCCGGCATCACCCTGCGCGGCGCCGGCCGGAACAGCGTGATCGTCCCGGGGGACGGCACCGAGAACGCCTGCGCCGCCGCCGGCCACGGCATCTGCGTGGTCGGCACCGAGGAGCACCCGCTGTCCGACGTCACCGTCCACGGCCTCGCCGTCACCGGCTTCCGCAAGAACGGCATCGACGCCAGCGGCACCACCGGTCTGACCGTCAGCGGCACCTACGTCCACGACAACGCCCAGCAGGGCATCAGCCAGGAGATGTCCACCCGGGCCGTCATCCGCGGCAACCGCTCGACCGACAACGGCCAGTCCGGCGTCTTCCTCGCCAACTACGCCTACCGCGAGGGCGGCTCGCCCGACACCGGCGGCACCGTCGTCGAGGGCAACGAGCTGACCGGCAACCGGGTGGGCGTCACCGTCCGCCGGTTGCGCGGACTGGCCGTCCAGGACAACGGGATCAGCGGCAACTGCGCCGGCGTCTTCGTGGTCGGCGACGAGGGCGTGCCCCGCGCCGGGAACCTCGACGTCCGGCGCAACACCGTCGTCGGCAACAACAAGTTCTGCCCGGCCAACCCGCGCCTGGGCGCCATCCAGGGCGCCGGCATCGTGCTCACCGGCACCGAGGACACCCGGGTGACGGAGAACGAGGTCCGCGACAACACGGGCACCTCGGACTTCTCCGGCGGCATCGTCCTCTTCCGGAGCGTCGTCGGGGTCTCCAACGCCCGCGCCGTGATCACCGACAACGAACTGAGCGGCAACGGTCCGGCCGACCTCGCCGACCGCGACGCCGGCGCCGACAACACCTTCGCCCGCAACACCTGCGAGCGCTCCGAGCCGGCCGGCCGCTGCTGAGCCCCGGCGCCCCCTCACCCAGGCCGTCGGCCCGTCGCTCCCCATTCCCACTCCCGCCGCCGGCCCGTCGCCCCTCGCCGCCCGCCGCCCCAGGAACCCCCAAGGACCCGAGGAACCCGCCATGACCACCGCACCCGCCCTTACCAGCCCCCAGGCCGCGATGCGCCTGCGCGAACTCGTCTTCGGCGCCGCCTGCGCCGCCGCCGTCCGCGCGGCCGCCCGGCTCGGTGTCGCCGACGTGCTCGGCGACACCCCGACCACCGTCACCGACCTCGCCGTCGCACTCGACACCGAGCCCCGCCAGCTGCGCCGCCTGCTGCGCGCGCTCGCCTGCTACGGCATCTTCGAGGCGAGCGGCGACGACCGCTTCGAGCACACCGAGATGTCCCGGCTGCTGCGCGAGGACGCCCCCAACTCGCTGCGCTACATCTCCCTCTGGTGCACCGAGCCCTGGACCTGGGAGGCCTGGCCGAGGCTGGACGAGGCCGTGCGCTCCGGCCGCAACGTCTTCCCCGAGCTGTTCGGCAAGGAGTTCTTCGACTACCTGCACAGCGACGCCGGCGACTCGGCGAAGGTCTTCGACAAGGCGATGACCACCTCCAGCCGGCAGTCCGCCGAGGACTTCGCCGAGTACCTGGACCTCACCGGAATCGACTCGGTGGCGGACATCGGCGGCGGCCAGGGCCACGTGCTGGCCAGCCTGCTGGAGAGGCACCCGGCGCTGCACGGCACCCTGCTGGACCTGCCCAAGGTGGTGGCCGGCGCCGACCCGCGGCTCCAGGACGGCGGGGCCTTCTCCGCCCGGGCCCGCCTGGTGCCGGGCGACTGCCGGGTGGAGATCCCGGTCCGCGCCGACCTCTACATCATCAAGAACATCCTGGAGTGGGACGACGACAGCACCCGCCGCACCCTCGCCAACGTGGTCAAGGCGGCCGGCTCCGGCTCCCGCGTCGTGGTGGTGGAGAACCTGGTCGACAACAGCCCCTCGATGCGGTTCACCACCGCGATGGACCTGATGCTGATGCTCAACGTGGGCGGTGCCAAGCACTCCGAGGAGAGCATGGTCGGGCTGATGGCGGAGGCCGGACTGACGGTCACCGCGGTCCGCCCGGTCAACCCCTACCTGCACGCCTTCGAGGCCCTCGTGACGGGCTGAGCCACCGCCACCCGCCACCGCCATCCGCCGTATGACGGTACGGCGGTACGGCCACCGGCACGCACGACCGCCGGCCCCGAGCGAAGGGGGCCGGCGGTCGTCGTGCGCGCCGGTCAGCCCGGGTGCGAGGACTCCAGGTGGGCGAAGACCACGACGTTGTTCAGGTAGTCCCGCTGCTTCTTGTCGTAGGCGCCGCCGCAGGTGATCAGCCGGAGCTGTGCGTCTGGGGTCCTGCCGTACACCTTGGCGTCGGGGAAGGCGTTCTTGGCGAAGGTCTCCACCGAGTCGACCGAGAACACCGCGACCGTCCCGTCCTCGCGGCTCACCTCGACCTTGTTGCCCGGTTGCAGGAAGCTCAGCAGCAGGAACACCGCCGGGCCGGTGGTGGTGTCCACGTGCCCGGCCAGGACCGCGCTGCCGCGCTCTCCCGGGGTGACGCCGTCCCGGTACCAGCCCACCAGGTTCTTGTCGTTCGGTGGTGGCGCGTCGAGTTGGCCGGCCGGGTTGACGGTCAGTTCGGTGAACGGCGCGTCCACGGCGATCTGCGGGATCCGCAGCCGGGTCGGCTTGGCGCGTCCGAGCGCCGGCGTGCGCGATGCCGCGTCCGCGTCCGCGTCCGCGGCGCCCGCAGGACCGGGGACGGCCGGCGCGGTGGCCGCCGGGGGAACGGGCCTGCCGTCCTCCGCGCCGAAGTCCGTGCCGGTGCCGACCGAGTTGTAGATCAGCAGCAGCCCGACCGCTGCCGTGCCCATCCCCGCGCGCAGCAGCCGGGATGCTCCAGAGGTGGGACCGCCCGTCATTCCTGTCCTCCGCTCGATCTGTTCCACGACGGCCCACCGCCCCCGGTGCGCCTGCCCCCGGGCGGGGAGGCGCCCGGAGGCGGTGGAATCAGAGGGCTTGGCGTCAGGCGATCGCGCCGGACGCGCGGCGGCCGCGGCGCAGGGCGTACGCGCCCGCCCCGAGGCCGCCGATCAGCAGCACCGCGCCGGAGGCGAGCCCGCCGCCGGCCAGCGCCATGCCGCCACCACCGGTGTGCACGCCGCCGTGCGGGCCCTTGTGGTCCTCATCCCGGCCTTCGGAGCCCCTGCCTTCGTCGTTGCCCTTGTGCTCGTCGTTGCCCCGGCCTTCGCCGTTGCC
>NZ_JBVJBI010000018.1:64473-190263 GCF_055589745.1 Kitasatospora sp. NPDC041917
CCCCTGCCTTCGTCGTTGCCCTTGTGCTCGCCGTTGCCCCTGCCTTCGTCGTTGCCCTTGTGCTCGTCGTTGCCCCGGCCTTCGCCGGAGCCCCTGCCTTCGTCGTTGCCCTTGTGCTCGCCGTTGCCCCTGCCTTCGTCGTTGCCCTTGTGCTCGTCGTTGCCCCGGCCTTCGCCGGAGCCCCTGTGGTCCTCGGAGATCTTCTCGGGGTTGTCCTGCTTCTCCTGCCAGGTCAGGTTCTTGGCCTGGTTGGCGGCGCCGTCGGCGAAGGCCATGGGGGTACCGACAGTGAGTACGGCGGCGACGGCCGCCCCGGCGAGCAGTGTGCGTGCAGAACGCATGAGGATGATCCTTCCGGTGCGCACGACCGCGACTGCCGGCACGGTGCCGGGCAAGGGGAGTCGCAGGGGTGCGCCTGATCCACAGTCATCCACGGTGGGGCCGATTGCCATCGGAGCGTGACATTGTAGGTACGGAGAGTGAGCTTTTCGGGTGGAGTCCGCGGGTGTGTTCACTCGTACGGCCGGGTGATCCGGGTGAATCCGAGTCGGGCGAACCCGGGGCGGGGGCTCCGAGCGGAGCGGGGTCCGAGACGGCCGGGTCCGCGGCGGGGCGGTCCCGCCGGGCATGCGTGGGCCCGCCCCCGGCACACGGCCGGGGGCGGGCCCATCGGGGCGGCGCCGGGTCAGCGGTCCCAGCGGTAGAACTCCCGCGCCATCGCGTCCTTCGGCTCCCGCCAGGTGGCCGGGTCGTAGGCCTGCACGTAGGCGGTCAGGCGGTCGCTGACGGTCCGGAAGTCCGGGTGCCCGACGACCTTGGCGACGGCCGGGCCCGGCGGGCGGTCGGCCTCGATGAGGTGCAGGTAGACGTCGCCGAACTGGAAGAGGCTGCGGCCGGTGACGCCGATCAGGTGCGGCAGCTCGCCCCGGTCGGACTCGGCGAACACCTCGGCGATGTCCGGCGCGGCCTCGGGCTTCATCCGGGCGACGATCAGCGCCCGGTGGACGCCGGTCACAGCTCCGCCGCCCGCTTCTCGACCTTCTCCCGGATCAGCTGCATCTGGATCTTCGAGTTGCGGTCGATGTGGCCGGTCATGCCCTCGTCGTCGACCGGGGCGGTGGGCTTCATCGCGAAGTCCTGGATCCAGCGCATCCTGGTGCCCGACGGCACCTCGGCGTACTCCCAGCGGATCTCCATGAACTCGAACGGGCCGGGTTCGACCCGGCGGGCGCGCACCGAGAGCGTGTCCCGGTCGGTCTCCCGCTCGGAGACCCAGCTCCACACCTGGCCGTTCTCGTCGGGGTGCATGGTGAGCCGGAACCGGACGAGGTTGTTCTGCCGGTCCAGGACCTCCACCGAGGCGTACTCGCTGAACAGCTGCGGCCAGTTCTCCAGGTCGTTGGTCATCTCCCAGACCAGGTCGAGCGGAGCGGCGATGACGATCTCGTTGTCGGTGTGTCCGGGCATCTCAGGCACCAGCCTTCGTGGCGAGGGAGGAGTTGACCAGTTCCAGGAACTCGGCCGGGGTCTTGGCCGACTCGGCGCCCGAGGTGACCTTGAGGCCGTGCCGGTTCTCCAGCTCGCCGACCACGCCGAGCAGGCCGAGCGAGTCGACGCCGAAGGTGTCGAACTCCGCGCCCGGCCGCGCCAGGTCGCCCGGGTCGACGGCGACGCCCGCCCGGGCCTGGAGCAGCTCGGCGAGTTCCGGATAACTGAGGGTGTTGCTCACGGGTGTTCCCTTCGAAGGTGTGGGTGGTTCAGGGCCGCACGCGCCGGACCACCAGCGCGGAGTTGGAGCCCATCAGCCCGCGGCTGAGCACCAGAGCGGTGTTCAGTTCGGCCGGGCGGGCGCGGCCGGTCACCAGGGCGAGGTCGTGGCAGACCTCGGTGACGTTGGGGGTGGGCGGCAGCACGCCGTCCTCCATGGCCAGCACGGCGGCGGTCACGTCGAGCACCGGGGCGCCGCAGTAGGCCCGCCCCGTACCGGTCTTGGGCGCGGTGACCGGGACCCGCTCGGCGGCCGGCCCGAGCGCGTCGGCCAGCGCCAGGGCCTCCGCCCGGTCGGCGGCCGGCACGCCCAGGGCGTCCGCGAAGACCACGTCGATCTCCTCGGGCGCGATCCGGGCCTCGTCCAGCGCGATCCGGATGGCGGCCGCCAGCCCCTCCCGGGACTCCGCCCAGCGGGAGGCGCCGGTGAAGGTGGCGCCGTGCCCGGCCAGCACTGCCCGGACCCGGGCGCCGCGCAGGCGGGCCGCCTGTTCGTCCTCCAGCAGCAGCATCGCGCCGCCCTCGGCGGGGGCGAAGCCGCAGGCCTGCGCGGTGAACGGCAGGTACGCCAGCTCGGTCCGCTCGGCCAGGCTGAGTTCGGGGTAGCCGAGCTGGCAGACCATCGAGTACGGCGCCAGCGGGGCCTCGGCGGCGCCGGCCACCACCGCGTCGGTGCCGCGCTGGATCGTGCGGACGGCGTGCGCGAGGGCGTCCAGCCCGCCGGCCTCGTCGCTGGCGACCACTCCGCAGGGGCCCTTGTAGCCGCCGCGGATCGAGATCTGGCCGGTGCTGGCCGCGTAGAACCAGGCGATGGACTGGTAGGGGCCGACGAACTTCGGCCCCTGGCCCCAGAGTTGCTGGAGTTCGCGCTGGCCGAACTCGCCGCCGCCGGAGCCGGCCGCGGTCACCACGCCGATCGCGAAGGGCTGTTCCGGGTCGGGCCGGAACCCGGCGTCCGCCACCGCTAGGTCGGCGGCGGCCATCGCGTAGTGCGTGAAACGGTCGGTCTGCACCAGGAAGCGGTTGTCGATCGCCGACTGCGGATCGAACCCGTTCACCTGGCCCGCGATCCGGAGCGGAAGCCCGGTGCAGCCCTCGCGGGATATCCGGTCGAGGACGCTCACGCCCTGCCTGGTGGCCTTCCAGAAGGCGTCGGCCCCGACCCCGTTCGGTGCCACCACGCCGAGGCCGGTGACCACCGCCCGGCGGCCCTGCTGACGTGACGTCATGGAACTCACCCCGTTCTGTTGAGCACGACGGCGGACTGGAATCCGCCGAATCCGCTGCCGACCGAGAGGATGTGGCTCAGCGGCAGCTCGCGCGCGGTGCGCGGCACGTAGTCGAGGTCGCACTCCGGGTCCGGAGTCTCGTAGTTGGCGGTCGGCGGCACGACGCCGTGGGCGAGCGCCAGGGTGCAGGCGACGACCTCGATGGCGCCGATCGCGCCGAGCGAGTGCCCGACCATCGACTTGATCGAGCTCATCGGCGTCCTGAAGGCGTGCGCGCCCAGCGAGCGCTTGACCGCGGCCGTCTCGTGCCGGTCGTTCTGCTTGGTGCCCGAGCCGTGCGCGTTGACGTAGTCCACCTCGGTGCGGTCCACCCGGGCGTGGACGAGCGCGTGGTCGATCGCCCGGGACATCTCCAGCCCCTCCTTGGTGAGGCCGGTCATGTGGTAGGCGTTGCCGAAGGTGGCGAAGCCGCCGATCTCGCCGTAGATCCGGGCGCCGCGGCGGCGGGCGTGCTCCAGCTCCTCCAGCACCAGGACGGCGCCGCCCTCGCCGAGCACGAAGCCGTCCCGGCCGGCGTCGAAGGGGCGGGAGGCGTGCTCCGGGTCGTCGTTGCGCTCGCTGGTGGCCTTGATGGCGTCGAAGCACGCGACCGTGATCGGCGAGATCGGGGAGTCGGAGGCGCCGGCGACGCAGATGTCGGCGCGTCCCTCCTCGACCGCCTGGAAGCCGTAGCCGATCGCGTCCAGGCCGGAGGTGCAGCCGGTGGAGACGGTCTGCACCGGGCCGTGCGCGCCGGTCCGCTCGGCCACCGCGGAGGCCAGGGTGCTGGGCGCGAAGGCCCGGTGCAGCTGTGGCTCGGCCTGCCGGGGGTCCACGTCCCAGCGGGCTCCGGCCGCGCTCACCAGGGCGTAGTCGTGCTCCAGGCGGGTGGTGCCGCCGACGGCGGTGCCGAGCGAGACGGCGATCCGCCACGGATCCTCGGCGGCCAGGTCCAGGCCGGCGTCGGCTAGCGCCTCGTCGGCCGCGACCATCGCGAACTGCACGTAGCGGTCGGCCCGTTGGACGTCCTCGGGGCTCAGTCCGTGGGCCGCCGGGTCGAAGTCGACCTCGGCGGCGATCCGGGAGCGGAACCCGGTGGGGTCGAAGAGCGTGATGCCCCGGGTCGCGGTGCGGCCGGCCGTCAGCAGGTCCCAGAACGCCGGGACGCCGACCCCGCCGGGAGCGACCACACCGATCCCGGTGACGGCGACGCGCCGGGTCACGAGACCACCTTGGCGTGTTCCGGCGGTCCGGACGCCGCGGTCCCCTCGGTGCTCACGTGGCCGAGGTCGGGACGGGGGGCGAGCGGGCCGAGGTGGAAGACCATCCGGGCCTCGGTGTCGCCGACGTTGCGGAAGCGGTGGCGCATGTTGATCGGGATCATCAGGCCGTGGTCCGGCTTGAGCGGGTGGGCCTCGCCGTCCAGGTCCACCTCCAGGTCGCCGCAGACGACGAACACGAACTCCTCGGAGTACGGGTGGTAGTGCTCGCGGATCCGCTCGCCGGGCTTGACGATCGCCAGGCCCATGAAGCCGCTGGTCGCGCCGCAGCTGGTCGGGGTGAGCATGGTGCGCAGCTCGGCGCCGTGGCGGCGGTTCTCCGGTGCGTCGTGGACGCTGACGATCCGTGGGGACTGGGTGGTCATGGAGTTCTCCCGTGAAGTGACGGAGCGTCAGTTGTTGATCGGGTCGGCGGAACTGCGGTCGGTGACCGGGTTCATGGCGCGGGCGGCGAGGAAGGCGCCGAGCCCGGTGGCGGTGCGCAGGTCGCCCTGCGGTCCGAGGTCCAGAAGCCCGGCGAGCACGGCGGCCTGCCGGTCGTCGGCCACCCCGAGGGCGGCGGCCGGGTCGGCCTCGGCCGGCACCCGCAGGTCGACCAGGCGCACCACCACGTCCTCGCGGTGGAAGACGGTGGCGGCCGCGACCGGCCCGGTCGGGTCGGCGGTGGCCAGGTTGTCGTGCTCGGCCAGCAGCTCGGCCACGTCCTGTCCGCGGCCCGGACGGACCGGGTAGAGCACGGCGTGCCGGTGCAGCCGGGCGGAGGCGGGGGAGCTGGCGATCGCCTGGTGCCGGGCGGGCAGCGCGGCCCTGGCGAAGAACGCCCGGGCGGCCTGCGGGTCGCCCAGCTGCCGGGCCTCCTCCAGGTGCGGGTTCAGCGCCTCCTCGACGGCCCGCACCTCGGGCTGCATCGCCACGTGGCGCAGCGCGTCGCCGAGGTTGCCGATCACCTCGACGGCGCGGACCACCCGGTTGCCGAGCATGAACAGCGAGGTGCGGCGCAGCCGGGTGTGCTCGTCGACCTCGGCCCGGGGGGAGGCGTAGCCGGAGAGGATGCGGGCCACCTCGGGCTCGCTGCCGGGCTTGACGGTGAAGGTCAGCGCGTGGCGGACCACGCCGTCCGGGCCCGGAGGGGCCTTGGGCGGGCCGACGTGCCCGGCCGGGGTGGTGCGCGGCAGTCCGGGCGGCACCTCCATGGGTGCCCGGGTGCCGGTGGAGCCGGCGGCGGAGGTCTCGCGCAGCACGGTGTAGCGCAGCGAGCGGAAGTTGTCGCTGACGCAGCCGTGCATCGGCTTGACCATCTCCCGGTGGGCCGGGCTGTCCACCCACTCCAGGAAGGTCTCCTGGTCCTTCCACTCGCTGGTGATCAGCCACTGGCGCGGGTCGTTGATCGACTGGCACAGCTGGTCGCTGACGTGGCCGGGGACCGAGGCCACCTGGTGGCGCAGCTGCTCGTACACGTCGAGGAAGCGCTGCTGGGCGCCGTCCTGGATCTCCAGCATCAGCACCACTCGCAGCCGGGTGTCGGCCTCGTCCTGCTGCTTCGGCTGGGGTTCGGACAGAGTTGTCATGATCCACTTTCTGCTCTGGGCCGCACGCTGCGGGCCGTGTCGGCCGTGCCTGGCGGGTGCTCCCCGGCCTGGGAGGGCGGTGCGACGGCGGTTCGGCCGGGCGAGTCGGCGCCAGGCCTGAGGTCGATCGTGGGCGGCGCACCGGGCGCGGCGCGAGATTTGCGGGCCATCCGGGCGAAGGGGCGGCACGGGCCGCCTCCGGCGGGGGATGGAAGAGCGGGGCCCCGGCTGAGCGGGCCCGCCGAGGGCGGCGCCGAGCCCAGTGGCCGGGCCGCGGAATCCCCTGACAGGGCGGAGCAATCGATGAATCCGAAGGTTGACGACCGGGTGCCGGTCCTGATCGTGGGCGGCTCGCTGGTCGGGCTGTCGGCCTCACTCTTCCTCGGCAGGCTCGGGGTCCGGCATCTGCTGGTCGAGAAGCACGCCGACACCTCGCACCACCCGCGGGGGCGCGGCAACAACGTGCGGACCATGGAGCTGTTCCGGGTGGCCGGGATCGAGCCGGCGATCCGCGAGGCGGCCTCGATCCTGGCCCCCAACCACGGCATCCTCCAGGCGCCCTCGCTGACCGGGGCCGAGCAGGAGTGGCTGTTCCGGGAGATCGACCCGGGCGGCCGGCTGGCCCGGTTCAGCCCCAGCTCCTGGTGCCTGTGCAGCCAGAACGACCTGGAGCCGGTGCTGCGGCGGGCGGCCCGCGAGCTGGGCGGCGCCCTGCGGTTCGGCACCGAGCTGATCTCCTTCGAGCAGGACGCGGACGGCGTCACCTCGGTGCTGCGCAGCCGGGAGAGCGGCGAGGAGCGGGTGGTGCGCTCGGACTTCCTGATCGCCGCGGACGGCCCGCGCAGCCCGGTCCGGGAGAGCCTGGGCATCGGCCGGTCCGGCAAGGGCGAGCTGTTCCACAACGTCAGCATCACCTTCCGGGCCAAGCGGCTGGCCGAGGTGGTCGGCGACCGGCACTTCATCGCCTGCTACCTGACCAACCCGGAGGCGGACGGCGCGCTGCTGCCGGTGGACAACCAGGAGGAGTGGGTCTTCCACGCGCCCTGGCACCCGGAGGACGGCGAGCCGCTGGAGGCCTTCACCGACGAGCGCTGCGAGCGGCACATCCGCACCGCCGTCGGCCTGCCGGAGCTGGACGTCGAGGTCACCGGCCGGGCTCCCTGGCACGCCGCCGAGCGGGTGGCCGAGCGGTACGGCGCCGGGCGGGTCTTCCTCGCCGGGGACTCCGCCCACGAGATGTCCCCGACCGGGGCGTTCGGTTCCAACACCGGCATCCAGGACGCCCACAACCTGGCCTGGAAGGTCGCCGCCGTGCTGTGCGGCTGGGCCGGGCCGCGGCTGCTGGAGACGTACGGGCAGGAGCGCCTCCCGGTGGCCCGGGTGACCGGCGAGCGGGCCTCGGCCCGGTCCGCCGAGCACAGCCACCCGGGTTACGCGGTGGCGCCGGGCGTGGGCCGGCAGGCCGGGGTGCTGGCGGTGGCGCTCGGCTACCGCTACCCGGTGGGCGCGGTGATCGGCGCGGACCGGACCGGGCCGGTGGTCCCCGAGCAGTTCGATTCGGCGGGCGAACCGGGCAGCCGGGCCCCGCACCAGTGGCTGCGGCGCGCGGGCGTGAAGCTCTCCACGCTGGACCTGTACGAGCAGGCGATGGTGCTGCTCACCGGCCCCGAGGGCGGGGCCTGGCAGGCGGGCGGCAGGCGGGCGGCCGACCGGCTGGCCGTCCCGCTGGACGGCTTCCGGATCGGCGACGGCGCCGAGGACGATCTGGCGCCGGAGCCGGGCGCGGACTTCGCCGCGCTGCACGGCATCGGCCCGCAGGGGGCGGTGCTGGTCCGCCCGGACGGCTTCGTCGCCTGGCGCTCGCCCGGCCCGGCGCAGGACGCGGAGGCCGAGCTCGTCACGGCGCTGCGGACGGTGCTGAGCCTCTGAGGACGTGGAAGGGCCCGCCGGTCGCACGGCCGGCGGGCCCTTCCTGTCGGTCGTCGGCGGTCAGTGGCCGCCCTCGTCGACCACCTCGACGTCGGCGATCTCCTGCTCGATCGCGTCGGTCGGCAGCGCCACCCGGATCGCCCAGTAGTAGATGACCAGCGAGAACACCGACACCAGGGCCATGTCGGCCCACATCGGGATGTTGCCGGTGCCGTCCCCGAAGCTGCCCTGCCAGGAGATCAGGCCGAGGCCCACCAGGTAGGGCGGCAGCCACTGGGCGGACTTCCAGCTCAGCCGGGGCGCGTTCGGCAGACCCTTCTTGATCGCGTACGCGGCGTAGCTGCCGAGCAGGACGTAGCCGAGCACGATCGCGATGCCCAGGCGCGAGAGGGTGTGCCAGCCGGACCAGTAGATGATCAGGCTGGAAACCACGAACGCGGCCGGGGAGATCAGCTCGCCCGCCGGCAGCCGGTAGGGGCGCTCGTGCGCGGGCAGGCGGCGGCGCATCGCACCGAAGGCCAGCGGGGCGCCGGCGTACATCAGCACGCTGGCGGAGGTGATGAAGCCGACCAGCTCCTGCCAGCTCGGGAACGGCAGGAAGCAGATCACTCCGGTGACGAAGGCGATGACCAGGCCGAACCACGGCACGCCGTTCCTGTCGAGCTCCTCGAACCTCTGCGGGGCGTAGCCGTTGCGGCTCAGGCCGTAGGAGATGCGCGAGGTCGAGGTGGTGTAGATCAGGCCGCTGCCGCCGGGGGAGATCACGGCGTCCATGTAGAGCACCCACGCCAGCCAGCCGAGGCCGACCACGGTGGCGAGGCCCGCGAAGGGGCCGTCGATGCCGGGGAAGTCGAGCTTGTCCCAGCCGTTGGCGAAGGCGCTGACGGGCAGCGCGCCGATGAAGACGACCTGGAGCAGGGTGTAGATCAGGCTGCCGATGGCGACCGAGCCGAGCACGGCGCGGGGGATGTCGCGCTTGGGGTTGCGGCTCTCACCTGCGAGCTGGATGGCCTGCTCGAAGCCGAGCAGGGCGAAGATGATGCCGCTGGTGCTGATCGCCGCCAGCACGCCCTGGGCGCCGAACGGCGCGAAGCCGTGCGAGGTGAAGTTGGAGCCGTGGAAGTTGGTCGCGGCCAGCACGAAGATGGTGAGCAGCGGGACGAAGATCTTCAGCCAGGTGGCGATGTTGTTGGTGCGGGCCAGGACGCGCACCCCGAGGAAGTTCACCGCGACGAACACCGCCATGAGCACGGTGGAGACGGCGAAGCCGCTGGCCGTGAGGGTGTTGTTGTCGTTGAGCAGGCCGCCCGCCCAGGACCAGTGCCGGGCGTAGCCGATCATCGCCTCGACCTCGATCGGCGCGACGGTGGCCGCCTGCAGCCAGGAGAACCAGCCGAAGGACATGCCGGCCAGGCCGCCGAAGGCGTAGTGCGGGTACCGCGCGGTGCCGCCCGAGACCGGGAACATGCTGCCGAGCTCGGCGTGCACGAGCGCGAGCAGCACGATCGCGACCGTGCCGATGCCCCAGGACAGGACGGCGGCCGGACCGGCCGCCATCACGCCCTCCTTCGCGCCGAACAGCCAGCCGGAGCCGATGATCGAGCCGACCGAGGCCCACATGAGGCCGATGAGCCCGACGTGGCGGCGCAGTGAGCGGTGGGGAGTCCCGGAGGAGGAGTCGGTGCCCTGGTCGGGCGGCGAGATCTGGTTGAGGGAAGCCATGAACGATCTCTCTGTGGGTGGGGGCTCCGGGGTGGGCGGAGCGATGAGAGTTGCCACACACTAGGACTTTTCAGGGCCCCCTGCACAGATTTCATTACTGAATGTTTACATTCTTTTCTGGACGTCCCTGCAGGTAGGGGGCGTCGTTGTCCCCGATCTCTTACGTATTCGATCGACCCACTCGGAATTCGATCGGCGCCGAGTGGGGCGGCATGATAGACGGTCCTTTCGATGATGGGAATAGTGGTCTCCGTATAGCGGTGCGGTGCTAATCCACCAGATCGGACGGGTCGGTGTTGGCGCCGCAGAGCAGGACGGCGACCCGCTCGCCCTCGGCCAGGCCGGCGGCGGCGAGCGCCGTGGCGGCCGCGTACTCGACGGCGATCCGGCGGTCCTCCCAGAGCTGCCGACGGGCGCGCACGATGGCCTCGTCGTCGACCAGCACCGAGCGGACGCCCGCGTGCGCGGCCGCGTCCACGGCGAGGACGGTGGCGCGGCGGGCCCCGAGCGCGTCCTGGGCGACGGAGTCCACCGGGACGTCCACCGGGTGGCCCGCCTCCAGCGCGGCGCTCAGCGCGCGGCTGCCCGACGGCTCCACGGCGAGCACCCGGACGCCGTGCTCACGGGCCGCCACCGCCACCCCGGCGAACAGCCCGCCGCCACCGACCGACAGCACCACGGTGTCCAGCCCCGGCACCCCGGCGCGCATCTCCGCCAGCACCGTCCCGGCGCCGGCGGCGATCAGCGGGTGGTCGTACGCGTGCGAGGACAGCGCCCCGCTGCCGGCCGCGAACTCCTCGCAGGCGGTCAGCGCCTCCGCGTACTCCCGGCCCGCCAACCGCACCTCGGCGCCGTACGAGCGCAGCCGCGCCAGCTTCACCGGGGAGGCCGTCTCGGGCAGGAACACCGTTGCCCGGACGCCGAGTTCACGGGCCGCCCAGGCGCAGGCCAGCCCGGCGTTGCCGCCCGAGGCGATGGTCACCCCGCTGTCCGGAAGGGTGCCCGCCTCGGCGTGCGCGAGCAGGAAGTTCTGCGCGCCGCGGGCCTTGAAGCTGCCGGTGTGCTGGAGGAACTCCAGGGCCAGCCAGGTCCGCCCGCCGTCGTCCCCCGGCGCCACCGCCACCGGGCGCACCCGCCCGGCGATCCGCTTCCCGGCGGCCTCGACCTCGTCGTACGTCAGCTGGTCCATCGTGTACTGCTCCTTCGTCGAGTGGGGCGTTCCACCGGGAGCCCCCGGCCCGGTCGACCGTACGTCCCGTTCGTGGGCGAGGAAAAGATCGCGAACACCGCGGCCGGGCGGCGTAGGGTGGCCCCGTGCGTCTTGTGATCCTCCCCCCGCCGGCCCGCTAGCGGGCGGCCCACTCCACCCACTCCGGCCCGACGGGACCTGCCCGCGGCCGGGGCGATGACTGCCGCCCGCGTACCCGGCGGACCCGAACCGGCACCTCATCGTGGAGCACCGACGCATGACCCCCTCGTACACCGCCGTGCCCTTCCGGCACGGCCTCCTGTCCATTTCCGCCGCCGCCGTCGCCTGGGGCGTGGGCGGCGCCGTGTCCGCGCTGCTGATGCGCACCGGCGGGCTCGGCCCGGTGGGCGTCTCCTGCTGGCGCTTCGGCGTCGCCGCGCTCTGCCTGGCCCTGCTGCCGAGCCGCGGGCCCCGCGCCGACCGGGGCGCCGCCCGGTGGCACTCCGCGGCGCTGACCGGGCTCGGCCTCGCGGTCAGCCAGTGCGCCTACTTCGGCTCGGTGCACTGGGCGGGCCTCGGGCTGGGCACGCTGATCACCATCGGCGCCGGGCCGGTGTTCACCAGCCTCGGCGCCCACCTGCTGCTCGGCGAGCGGCTGACCCGTCGAGCGGCGGCCGCGGTGGCGTTGGCCCTGGCCGGCCTCGCCCTCCTGGTGGCCGCCCCGGCGGCGGGCCCGCGCCCGGCCCTCGGCGTCGCGCTGGCCGTCCTCGCGGGCGCCGGCCAGAGCGGCCTCACCCTCTGGGCCCGCAGCGGCGGCTCGGCCCGGGCCGGCACCGGCGCCTTCACCACCGGCCTGCTCTGCCTGCTCCCGCTCGCGGCCGTCCAGGGCCTCCACGGCCTCCTGCCGACCGGTGGCGACCCGGTGGTGACCGTGCCCGCGCTGCTCTTCCTCGGCACGGTGCCCACCCTGTTCGCCTACCGCTGGTACTTCACCGGCCTGACCACCGTGCCCAGCACCACGGCCGCGGTGCTGGTCCTGCTGGAGCCCGCGACCGCGGCGGTGATCGGCGTGCTGTTCCTCGGCGAGCCGCTGACGGCGGGCCTGCTGGCGGGCTCCGCGCTGCTGCTCGCGGCCATCGCCGTGCTGGCGCGGGAGTAGCCGGGCGGGCGGCCACCCGGGCGGGCGCCCTGTGGTCGCCGGGGGCCCGGCGGCGTGCTGTCGTGGTCCGCATGAACAGCTCACTCCCGGCCCGGGTGGCCGCCGCGACCGCCTCCGTCCTCCTGCTCACCACCGCCGCCGGGGCCGTGGTCGCCGCCGCCGGTCCGGCGGCGGCGACCGGGCGCCGGGACGTCACCGCGGACCAGTGCCGGAGCGCGGGCGGGCACGTCGAGGGCAGCGGCTACTGCGTCGACGCGGCCGGCGAGGACGGCTGGGGCCAGCCCATCGACGGCCAGGCGATCAACCCGGATCCGCGGCCCGGGGAGGAGTGAGCGCACTCCGGCGCCCCGTTCCCCCGGGCGGGGGAGCGGCGCGCCGGGTCGGCGGCCCGGACCGGCGCCGCTCACGGCACCGCTACGGCACCGGGCGCAGGGTGACCGGGGCCGGGGTGAGGGCGCGCAGGACGAGGTCGATGTGCACCTTGGCGGCGCCCGCGCGGTGCAGGGCGGCGGCGATCGTCCGTAACTCCTCGGGGCCGGTACAGGCGAGGCGCAGTTCGAGGTCGGCCTCGCCGACCAGGGCCAGGCCGCTCTGGACGGCCGGGAACTCCGCCGCGAGGCGGTCGAAGTCGAGCGGGACGGGGCCGTGGCTGATCCGGACGATCGCGTGCAGGGAGCGGGCCGGCTGGGCCCGTACCGCCGGATCCGGACCGTCCGGGACGAGTCGGAGCGGGGCGGTCACCGGCGCTGGAGCCGGGCGGCCGGGGCCGGGGCGGTCGGGGTCGGGGTCGGGGTGAGCGGCGAGGCGGGCGGGGCGGTGACGGAGGGGGCGACCAGCCGCGGGTCCAGCACCAGGGTGTCGATCCCGAGCGGGGCGGTGAGGTCACGGAGGGCGGGCTCGCCGAGTTCGGCGTGGGCCTGGTCGGGCCCGAGGAGGGCGACGAGGGCCTCGGGGCTGGAGAATCCGACCGCGCAGCGGCGGCCGTCGCGCAGGCGGAACAGGCGGAGTGCGGTGGTGCTTCCGGTGCCGGAGGCGGTGACCGGAACGTGCCAGACGACGCGGGCCATGCGGATGCTCCCGAGTGGGGTGGTGGTGCCTGCCGGAACTACTGCCTCGACGCTAGGGCGGCCCGGCCCGGGGATCGCCGGTCCTGACGCGCCGTTGACCGAATGGGGTCGTGCGTTGACGCACTCCTGACGTCCGACTCACCCGAGTGGACCAAACCACTTGTCGAGCGCTCCGCTTGCCGTGCGTGCCGACCCGGACCACCGTGGAGTTCGGCCCCCGGCGCGTCCTTCGCGCGCCCTGCGTCGAGTCCCCGCTCACGACCGCCCGTCGAGCCCCCGCTCACGGCCGCCGGAGCGTCCCGCCGCGAGCGCCGCGGCGCCCGCCGACCGGACCCGCGCGGGACCGGAACGCGACCGGAAACAGGGGGAGGTGGAGCCGGAGGCCCGTGACGAGATATCTTGACGTCAAGACGTTGGAGACGTGAAGCGGAGTACCGATGACTGACTCGACCATCATCTATACGCACACCGACGAGGCTCCGGCCCTGGCGACCTACTCGTTCCTGCCGGTTGTCCAGGCCTACGCCTCGACCGCGGGTGTGCGCGTGGAGACCCGCGACATCTCCCTGGCCGGGCGGATCATCGCGAGCTTCCCGGAGCGTCTGACCGAGGCGCAGCGGATCGGCGACGCGCTGGCCGAGCTGGGTGAGCTGGCCAAGACCCCGAGCGCCAACATCATCAAGCTGCCGAACATCTCGGCCTCGGTGCCGCAGCTCAAGGCCGCCGTCGCCGAGCTGCAGGCCCAGGGCTACGCCCTGCCGGACTACCCGGACGACCCGCAGACCGACGAGGACAAGGACGTCCGCGCCCGCTACGACAAGGTCAAGGGCAGCGCCGTCAACCCGGTCCTGCGCGAGGGCAACTCGGACCGCCGCGCCCCGCAGTCGGTCAAGAACTACGCCAAGACCCACCCGCACCGCATGGGTGCCTGGACGGCCGACTCGAAGACCAACGTCGCCACCATGGGTGAGAACGACTTCCGGTCCACCGAGAAGTCCGCCGTGATCGCCGCCGACGGTGCGCTGCGCATCGAGCTGCTCGGCGAGGACGGCGCCACCACCGTGCTGCGCGAGAAGGTGCCGGTGCTGGCCGGCGAGGTCGTCGACGCCTCGGTGATGCGGGCCGCCGCCCTGAACGAGTTCCTGGCCGCGCAGGTCGCCCGCGCCAAGGCCGAGGGCGTGCTGTTCTCGGTGCACCTCAAGGCCACCATGATGAAGGTCTCCGACCCGATCATCTTCGGCCACGTGGTCCGCGCCTTCTTCCCGAAGACCTTCGCCAAGTACGGCGAGGTGCTGGTCGCCGCCGGTCTGAACCCGAACAACGGCCTCGGCGGCATCCTGGCCGGCCTCGACAACGTGCCGCACCTGGGCGCCGAGATCAAGGCCTCCTTCGAGGCCGAGCTGGCCGAGGGCCCGGCCCTGGCCATGGTCGACTCCGACAAGGGCATCACCAACCTGCACGTGCCGAGCGACGTCATCGTCGACGCCTCGATGCCGGCCATGATCCGCACCTCCGGCCACATGTGGGGCCCGGACGGCAAGGAGGCCGACACCCTCGCCGTGCTGCCGGACAGCAGCTACTCCGGCGTGTACCAGGCCGTCCTCGACGACTGCCGCGCCCACGGCGCCCTGGACCCGGCGACCATCGGCTCGGTGCCGAACGTCGGCCTGATGGCCCAGAAGGCCGAGGAGTACGGCTCGCACGACAAGACCTTCGAGATCGCCGCCGCGGGCACCGTCCGCCTCGTCGACGCCGAGGGCAACGTGGTGCTGGAGCAGGCCGTCCAGCCGGGCGACATCTTCCGCGCCTGCCAGACCAAGGACCTGCCGATCCAGGACTGGGTCAAGCTGGCCGTCACCCGCGCCCGCGCCACCGGCGTCCCGGCGGTGTTCTGGCTGGACGAGAACCGCGCCCACGACGCGGTGCTGATCGAGAAGGTCAAGCAGTACCTGCCGGAGCACGACACCACCGGCCTGCAGATCGAGATCAAGTCCCCGGTCGAGGCCACCACGTTCTCGCTGGAGCGCATCCGCCGCGGCGAGGACACCATCTCGGTGACCGGCAACGTGCTGCGCGACTACCTGACCGACCTGTTCCCGATCCTGGAGCTGGGCACCAGCGCCAAGATGCTGTCGGTCGTCCCGCTGATGGCGGGCGGCGGCCTCTTCGAGACCGGCGCCGGCGGCTCCGCCCCGAAGCACGTCCAGCAGCTGGTCAAGGAGAACTACCTGCGCTGGGACAGCCTGGGCGAGTTCTTCGCGCTGGCCGCCAGCTTCGAGCACCTGGCCACCACCACCGACAACGCCCGCGCCCAGGTGCTGGCCGACACCCTGGACCGCGCCACTGGCACCTTCCTCAACGAGGACAAGTCGCCGAGCCGCCGCCTCGGTGGCATCGACAACCGCGGCAGCCACTTCTACCTGGCCATGTACTGGGCCCAGGAGCTGGCCGGGCAGACCGCCGACGCCGAGCTGGCCGAGGCCTTCGCCGGCCTGGCCGCGACGCTGACCGAGCAGGAGTCGGCCATCGTGGACGAGCTGATCGCCGTCCAGGGCTCGCCGGTCGACCTCGGCGGCTACTACCAGCCGGACGCGGCCAAGGCCGCGGCCGTGATGCGCCCGTCCAAGACCTTCAACGAGGCGCTCGCCAACCTCGGCTGAACCCGGCCGAGCTGAGCTGACGAGAGGCCCCGGGTCCGCATCGGACCCGGGGCCTCTCGGCGTTCACGCCCGGATCGCCGGATCGCCGGATCGCCGGATCGCCGGATCGCCGGACCGTCAGACCGTCGGTTCGGCGTTCACGCCCGGACTGCGGTTCAGGCCCGGCCGAGCAGGGCGAGGGCGGTGCCGACGGCCTCGCGCAGCAGGAGGTACGGGCCGTGGGCCAGCGGGCCGTCCGCGCCGAGCACGGCGGCGGTGGCGCCCGCCCGGCGGGCGGCCAGCGCGGAGCGGACGGTGTGGAAGCCGTTGGTGACCACCGTGCAGCGGTAGCCGGGGCGCTCGGCGGCCATCAGCGCGGCGCTGAACCGCAGGTTCTCGGCGGTGTTCACGGCCCGCTCCTCGCGTCGGATCCGTTCCGCCGGGACGCCCCGGGCGGTCAGGTAGCGGGCCATCGCGGCGGCCTCGGTGCACTCCTCGTGCGGGCCCTTCCCGCCGGTCACCAGGACCAGCGGGGCGTACCCGGCGGCCTCCTCGGCGGCGAAACGTTCCAGCGCGGCGTCCAGCCGGGCCGCCAGCGGGGGACCGGGCTCGCAGCCGTCCAGCGCGGCGCCCAGGACCACCAGGTAGTCGGAGCCGGCCGGCGCGGGCCGACGGCGCTGGTACAGCGCCACGCCGAGGAAGCCGAGCGGCCAGAGCAGGACGGACCCGCAGAGCAGGACGGCGACGAACAGCAGGACGTGCATATCCGTTCGAACGCCCGCGACGGAACGACCGTTCCGGGGCCCGGCGGAACCCCTGTCCCGCGGCCGTTCCGGCCTCCCGTGGGCCGCTGCTCCGCGGGCGGCCGGAAACGGCGGAACCCCCGTTCCGGAGGTGGAACGGGGGTTCCCGGGAACAGGGGTTCCGCGGCGGGCTCAGCCGACGTCGGCCGCCGGGGCGGCGCCGGTGACCGGGGCGGCCGGGGCCGTGCCCGGGCGCCGGTCACGCTTGTGCAAGGAGGCCAGGTAGGCGTTGTACGCCTCCAGCTCGGCGTCGCCGGTGCGCTCCTCGGAGCGGTCGCGGCGGCGGGCCTGCCGCTGCTCGGAGCCCATCCACTGGTAGACCAGCGCGATCAGCACGATCGCGGTCGGGATCTCGCCGAACGCCCAGGTGATGCCGCCGGCCAGCTTCTGGTCCTCCAGCAGGTTCGTCCCCGGTGGCGCGCCCTCCACGGTGAAGGTGGTGACCAGCGGGTGGGCGGCCATCATCACCGCCACGCCGAAGAAGGCGTGGAACGGCATCCCCATGAACAGCTCGATGATCCGCATCACGTGGCCGGGGCGGTGCGGGCCCGGGTCCACGCCCATGATCGGCCAGAAGAACGCCAGACCGGTGAGCAGGAAGTGCACCATCATGAAGATGTGCCCGAGGCGGTACTGCATCAGGAAGTCGAACAACGGGGTGAAGTAGACCCCGTACAGGCTCGCGATGAACATCGGGATGGTGAACGCCGGGTGCGAGACGATCCGGACGTACCGGCTGTGCAGCAGCGCCACCAGCAGCTCGCGCGGCCCGCGCGGACGGCCCTTGCCGGTCGGGCGCAGCGCCCGCAGCGCCAGCGTGATCGGGGCGCCGAGCAGCAGCAGGATCGGCGTCAGCATGGAGAGCACCATGTGCTGGATCATGTGCGCGCTGAACAGCACCATGCCGTAGTCGTTCAGCCCGGTGCAGGTGACCAGCAGCAGGCTGGCGACACCCGCCACCCAGCCCACCATCCGGCCGATCGGCCAGCGGTCGCCGCGCCGGTACAGCCGCACCACGCCCGCCGCGTACAGCCCCAGGAGGACCAGGCCGCCGAGCAGGAACACCCAGTCCGGCGACCAGGTCCAGACGTTGGACAAGGTGAACGGGCCTAGTCGGGTCATCCCGCCGTGGTGGTGCATGCCTGACATTCCGTCGCCCATCGGCGGGTCCCGCTTTCCGTCCTCGTGGTCCCCGGTGGGGGTCCGGTTCGCCCGTTTTGCTTGGTCTACAGCCTAGGTGGGCCTTACCTCGGGCCATCCCCCCACCCCCTCCGTACGGGTGCCTCCCCACGGGGGCGCCCGCTGGCTAGACTGACCGGCCGGTCGGCAGGGAGGCTCGGAGATGGCGACGGAACACGGATCCGCGGCGCGCCCCGCGGTCGCACTGACCGGGGCGACCGGCTTCATCGGCTCCGGCGTGCTGGCGGCCCTCGCGGCGCGCGGCGTCCCGGTGCGGGCACTGGCCCGCACACCGCCCCAGGACGCCGCTGCCGGCACCGCCTGGGTACCGGGCGACCTCGCCGACCCGGCCGCGCTCACGGAGCTCTGCACGGGCGCCGGGGCCCTGGTGCACCTCGCCTCCCGGGTCGACGGCGGCGCCGAGGAGTGCGAGGCGGTGAACGACCGGGGCACCGCCGCCCTGATGGCGGCCGCCACCCGCGCCGGGGTGCGGCGGATCGTCCACCTCTCCACGGCGGCGGTCTACGGCGAGGGCCCGCACGCGGACGTCGAGGTGGACGAGGTGCCGCCCGCCCCGGTGTCCGAGGCCAGCCGCACCCGGCTGCTCGGCGAGGGCCACGCGCTGGCGGCCGGCGGGTACGTGCTGCGCCCCGGGCTGGTGACCGGCACCGGCGACCGCTGGGTGGTGCCCGCGCTGGCCGAGCTGGTCCGCCGGGTGCCGGTCCGCTGGGAGGGCGGCAGCGCCCGGCTCTCCCTGGTGGACCGCACCGACCTGGCCCGGCTGATCACCGCGCTCGCCCTGGACGAGCACGCCGCCCCGCCGGGCGTCCACCACGCCTCGCACCCCGGGCCGGTCCGTGGCGGCGACCTGCTCGCCGCCCTGGCCGCCCTCGGCCTGCTGCCCGCCCCGGACGGCCCGGCCGTCCCGTGGGAGGAGTGCCGCCGACTGCTGGCCGCCGCCCCCGGCCGGGTCTCCGAGCGGCAGTTCGGCCTGATCGCCCGCGACCACTGGTACCGCAGCGAACGGATCTGGCGGCTCGCCGCCTGCCCGCCCGGCCCCGGCCCGCTGGCCCGCCTCCCGGAGGCCGCCGCCTGGTACCGCGAGGCGCTCGGCCTGAGCGGGTCCTGACCGGCCGTCGGCCCGACCCCCCGGGGGGGGTCGGGCCGACGAGGGCGTAGCGTGCGCCGTGTGAACGAACCGATCTTCCGGGGGAAGGACAGGTTCAGTCCGGACCGGGCCGATCTCGCCTGTCGGCCGGCACGCCCGGAAGGCCACCCCGCCCGGTGCGGAACCGTCAGGCCGTGGCCTGCCCGGCGCCGGGACGCTGGTTCTTCGCGTCGACGACGGCCCGGGTGAGGATGGTCGTGCGCTCCACGACGGTGCCGGGCTTGATGCCGTTGACCTCCCGGACCTGCACGCCACGGCTGCCGAGGTACTGGTGGCTGTCCCGGTCGAAGATCCACTCCGATCGCTCGCCGGTCTGGGGGTCGAGTCGCGCCAACGCGATGCCGTCGCGGCCGGAGGCGTCCTGCGCGTGCTCGACCACGACGACGCCCGGGATCTTGCCGGCGGCCTCGTAGAGCGAGGCGGCGAGGCCGGAGGGGACGAGCTGCTCGCGGATGATGGAGCCGATCTCGTTGAACGCCTGCTGGTCGTGGTCCCGGGTGCCGCTCACCGTCGAGTAGACGGACTTCAGGAACGCGTCGGGGTCGGCGGGTTGGGCCGCCAGCCACGTGTAGGACAGCTGCTTGCGGGGCTCGTCGTTGTCCAGCGTGATGCCGCCCTTGTCCTGGTAGCCCGGCTCGTCCAGCCAGCCCTTGGTGCCGTCGGGGGACTTCCACACCTCGCGGTCGTGCAGCGGCTGGACCCAGGTGACGGACTCCCCGGTGTCCGCGTTGTGACGGGTGGCCATGAAGGAGACCTGGCTCTTGATGTAGATGTACTGGCCCGGTCCGGGCTGGGGCGTGGTGCGCGCCGTCGCGGCGGCGGCGATCGCGTGGACCGTCGAGGCGAGCTGGACGGTGCTCCCCTCCTCGATCTGCACGACGGGTGCCTTGACCGGTTGCGGGGAGGCGACGGTGCCGGCCGAGTTGCTCAGGGAGACGACCAGGGCCAGGGCCGCGGCCGCGGCGACAGGGGCCGCGAAGAGGACGGTGCGGCGCAGCGGGCGCCGCCCCGGGGACGCCGCGGGGGCGTGGTCGGGCCGGTGGATCTCGCTCATCAGGTGCTCCTCGAGCAGGTCCTGGCGGTTGGCCGCCAGTTGGGGATCGGCCGGCGCCGGCAGCAGACGGGCCAGTTCCGCGTGGTCGAGCGGTTCGGTGCGCCGCCGCGAGTTGCGGATCATCGGTGCGTCTCCTGGTGCGGCCGGGCCGCAGTGCTGCGGCTGTCCTGTACTTGTCCGGGGATCGGGAGCGGTTCCGTGTTCTTCTTCGTGGCGCGCAGTTCCTCGGCCGCGAGTTTGCGCAGTCGGGTGCGGGCGCGGGAGAGGCGCGAGCGTACGGTGCCGACGGGTATGCCGAGGGTGGCTGCCGCTTCCGCGTAGCCGAGCCCGGACCAGACGCAGAGGGCGAAGACCTCGCGTTCGGAGCGCCGCAGGCGCCCCAAGGCCTTGTGGGCGGCCGCGAGTTGCTCGGAGTCGGCCATGCGGCCGACGAGTTCGTCGGCGAAGTCGGGGACCGGATCGGCCGCGGGCATGCGGGCCATGGCCGCGCCGTGGCGGCGGGCGGCGCGCGTCGTGTTGCGCAGCACGTTGACGGCGATGCCCATGAGCCAGGGGCGTGGACTGTCGCCCTCGTCGCGGAGCTTCCCGCGCAGGCGCCAGGCTTCGAGGAAGGTCAGCGAGACCACGTCCTCGGCGAGTGCCCAGTTTCCGGTCACGCGCACGGCGTGGCGGTACACCAACGAGGCGTGGTCCCGGAAGAGGTCGCGGAACGCTTCGGGGTTCCCGGCCCGGAGCCGGGAGTGCGGATGGTTCACGTCATGCCTTGTCCGAGCGGCGACACCGGTTCCCGTGACACGGGTCACCACCCGCGGCCGACACGAGCGTACGACTGCGGACCGAGGAGCTCGCGTTCCGGATTCCTGTGGGCTACTTCCTGGGGACGAGGGTGTTCTCGTTGGTGCGGCCGGCGGCGTGGTCGTCGATGTTGCGGGCGGTGGCGTCGATGATCTGGCCGACGGCGGTGCGGGTGAAGTAGGCCTGGTGGCTGGTGACGAGGACCTGGGGGAAGGTGACGAGGCGGGCGAGGGTGTCGTCGGTGATGCCCTCGATGGAGCGGTCGGTGAAGAAGACGCCGGTCTCCTCCTCGTAGACGTCGAGGCCGACGCCGGAGAGGCGTCCGGCGCGCAGGGTCTCGACCAGGGCGGCGCTGTCGACCAGGCCGCCGCGGCTGGAGTTGACGAGGATGGCGTCGTCCTTCATCCGGGCGAGGGCGGCGCCGTCGATCAGGTGGTGGGTGGCCGGGAGCAGGGGTACGTGGAGGCTCACCAGGTCGGCGCGGGTGAGGAGTTCGGGCAGTTCGGTGTAGTGCATGCCGAGGTCGAGACAGGCGGGGTTGGGGGCGATGTCCCAGCCGAGGAGTTCGGTGCCGAAGCCGGCGGCGATGCGGGCGAAGCACTCGCCGATCTTGCCAGTGCCGATGACGCCGACGGTCATGCCGTGGATGTCCCGGCCGAGCAGGCCGTCGAGGCGGAAGTCGAACTCGCGGGAGCGGTTGGCGGCCCGGGTGAGGCGGCGGTTGACGGCGAGCGCGAGGGCCCAGGCGTGTTCGGCGACGGAGTACGGGCTGTAGTGGGAGACCCGGGCGACGGTGAGGCCGAGTTCGGCGGCGGCGTCGAGGTCGATGTTGTTGAAGCCGGTGGAGCGCTGGGCGATCAGCTTCGTGCCGCCGGCGGCGAGGACGGCGAGGGTACCGGCGTCCAGGACGTCGTTGACGCTGCTGCTGACGGCGGGGTGGCCGACGGCGAGTGGGGCGGTGTCGCGGTTGAGGAACACGTCCAGGCAGCGCAGCCCGTGCCGGCCGGCGAAGGCCTGCTCCAGCAGCGGCCGCTCGTCGGCCTGTACTCCGTACGCGAGGATCTCCATGCCGGACACGCTAACGGCCGGGGCCCGCGGACGCCCGCCGGATGCGGCGGCCCGTCCCCGGGACGCGCCGAGGCCCCCGGACGGCGCGGTCCGGGGGCCTCGGGAGGGGCGGAGGGCGGTCAGATGACCGTCTCCGCCTCCAGGTAGCGGTCCTGCGGCACGGTCTTCAGTTCGGCGACCGCCTCGGCCAGCGGCACCAGGTTGATGTTGGTGCCCTGCAGCGCGGTGATGTGCCCGAAGGCGCCCTTGTGGACGGCCTCGACGGCGTGCCAGCCGAAGCGGGTGGCGAGCACCCGGTCGTAGGCGGTCGGGGTGCCGCCGCGCTGGGTGTGGCCGAGGATCACCGGGCGGGCCTCCTTGCCGAGGCGGTGCTCCAGCTCGCGGGAGAGCTGGGTGGCGATGCCGGTGAACCGCTCGTGGCCGTAGATGTCCTTGGTGCCCTCCTCCCAGTGCATGGTGCCGGGCTCGGGCTTGGCGCCTTCGGCGCAGACCACGATGGCGAACTTCTTCTGGCGGTCGAAGCGCTCGCGGACGACATCGGTGAGCTTGTCGATGTGGAACGGGCGTTCCGGGACGACGATGGCGTGGGCGCCGGCCGCCATGCCCGCGTTCAGCGCGATCCAGCCGGTGTGCCGGCCCATGACCTCGACGACCATGACCCGCTGGTGGGACTCGGCGGTGGTCTTCAGCCGGTCCAGCGCCTCGGTGGCCACCGAGACGGCGGTGTCGAAGCCGAAGGTCACGTCGGTGGCGGCGATGTCGTTGTCGATGGTCTTCGGCACCCCGACGATCGGCAGGCCCGCGTCGCTCATCAGCTTGGCGGCCTTGAGGGTGCCCTCGCCGCCGATCGGGATGACCGCGTCGAGGCCGAGGTCGGAGCAGTACCGCTTGGCCCGCTCGACGCCGTCCCGCAGGTGGCTCGGCTGGACCCGGGAGGAACCGAGGATGGTGCCGCCCTGGGCCAGGATGCCGCTCACCGAATCCAGGGTCAGGGGGCGGTGGTGGCCCTCCAGGAATCCGCGCCACCCGTCCTCGAACCCGATGATCTCGTCGCCGTGGTCGACCACCCCCCGGTGGACCACGGAGCGGATCACCGCGTTCAGGCCGGGGCAGTCACCGCCGCTGGTCAGCACTCCAATACGCATTAGCTTTGCAACTCCCGAGCAGAACCGAGGAACGGCCGGACTACAGGCTGGGACGACGAGCCGTCACCGTAACGGGGCGCTCCCACGCCGCGATGGCGGGGAGGTGGCCGTGGGGTGAAGGACCGGCCGATCCGGACAGAACGCCCGAAAACGGCCGTGAAGTCGAGCATACGGCCCCTGGTCCGGCCGGGCAGGAGCCGACGCGGGAGCGGCGCCGTCGGCGCCCCCGCGCGGAATTGCAGCCTGCTGCCGAGGAGGGTGTGCAGTAGGCAGCCCCATTGTGGTACTTCCGGGGCCACCCGCGGACCGGGTGACCGCATGGCGGGCACCCGGCCGGGGCGTACCGGACGTACTACTGGGGGCGCGTCGCGGCCGCGATGCGCTCGGCGCGCAGCGCGTCGTACCAGGTGGTGTCGGCCGGCGGCAGGGCGTTGACGTCCAGCGCCAGCTTGAGCAGCATGTCGGCCACGGCGGGGTTGCGGGCCAGCACCGGGCCGTGCAGGTAGGTGCCGAACACGGTGTCCCGCCAGGCGCCCTCGGTGCCGTCCCCGGTGCCGTTGCCCCGGCCGACGGAGACGGTGGCGAAGGGCTGCACGCCCTGGCCGAGGTGGGTGACGCCCTGGTGGTTCTCGAAGCCGGTCAGCTGCGGCAGGCCGAGTCGGGGGTCGACGTCGGCGAGCACGTCGCCGACGCAGCGCTCGCCCTCGCCGCGGGCGGTCCAGACGTCGAGCAGGCCCAGGCCCGGCTCGCGCTCGCCGAGGTCGTTGATGAACTCGTGGCCCATGATCTGGAAGCCGGCGCAGACGCCGAAGATGATCGCGCCGTTCTCGGCGGCCCGCACCAGGCCGCTGTCGGCGCGCAGCCGCTCGGCGGCCAGGCGCTGCGGGCGGTCCTCGCCGCCGCCGATCAGGTAGATGTCACCGCTGGTGGGGATCGCCTGGTCGGAGCGGACGTCGATCCGGGTCACGTTGAGGTGGCGCTGGCGGGCCCGGCGCTCCACGACCAGGGCGTTGCCCCGGTCGCCGTAGGTGCTGAGCAGGTCCGGGTAGACCCAGACCACGCGCAGGCTGCTCTCACTCATCCTCGAAGGCCTTCCGTCACGTCAAGACTGGTGTGCGGGCGCGGCATCAGCCGGCCACGACCTTCCGCAGCTGCTGGAAGGCGGTGTAGTTGGCGATGGCCTCGATCCGGCCGGGCGGGGCCATCCGGACGGCCTGCTCCAGGGTGTCGACCACGTGGAACTGGAGTCCGGCGACCTCCAGGCGGACGGCCAGGTCCAGCTTGCGCTGGCCCATCACGAAGACCGGGTGCCCGGCGAGGCGCTCGTAGTCGACGTCCCACAGCCAGGAGGTGTCGGTGCCGTCGGCGTCGAGGGCGTTGACGGAGAGGATCACCGGGGCGGGCGGGCCGTCGATCAGCGAGAAGGTCTCCAGCCAGCCGGCCGGGTTCTTGGCCAGCAGCAGGCGGATGTCCCGGCCCTGGTACTGGACCACGTCGTAGCGGCCGGCCACGGCGGCCACCGAGCGCATCCGCTCCAGGGCGACCTGCGGGGCGACGCCGAAGACGGCGGCGACGGCGGCCGAGCTGGTGGCGTTGGCCAGGTTGGCCCGGCCGGGCAGCTGGAGCTGGATCGGCCAGGCGCCGCGCTGCGGGTCGATCACGTGGGTGCCCTGGAGCGCCCAGTGCGGGTTGGGCCGGCGGAAGCCGCAGTCCTGGCAGAACCAGTCGTCGCCGGGGCGCTGCATCACACCGCCGCAGGCGGGGCACGACCAGGCGTCCTCCTTCCAGGCCTGTCCGGCGGCCACCCAGACCACCTTCTTGCAGGAGGAGGCGGCCCAGGTCACCAGCGGGTCGTCGGCGTTGGCGATGACCACGGCCTCGGTGTTCTGGAGGCCCTCACGCCACTTCTCGGCCATCATCCGGGTCTCGGCGGCGCGGTCGAGCTGGTCGCGGGAGAGGTTGAGCAGGGCGATCGCCTTGGGGCGGGTGTCGCGGGCGACCATCGCCAGGTACTTCTCGTCGACCTCGATCACGCCGAAGCGGGCGTCCGTGCCGCCGGCGAGGGCGGAGGTGATGCCGGCGGGCATGTTGGCGCCCAGGGCGTTGGAGACCACCGGGCCGGCGGCGCGCAGCGCCTCGGCGATCAGGCGGGTCGTGGTGGTCTTGCCGTTGGTCGCGCTGACCAGGACGACGTCGAGGTGGTCGGCGAGGGTGGCGAGCAGGTCGGGGTCGAGCCTGAGGGCGACCTTGCCGCCGATCACCGAGCCGCTCCCGCGTCCGGCCTTGCGCGACACGGCGGCGGCGACCCGCCCGGCGGTCACCGCGATCTTCGCGCGGGCCGGCAGCGAGGCGTCGCGTGCGCCTGTGGGCTCCGATTCGGTGCCTGCCATGCTCAGTGGTTCCTCCTTGCTGCGGCACCGCTCGCGGCCGGATAACGGGCCGTCGGGCGGCGGGGACGGGGGTCAGCCTACCGACTCCGTCGCCCGGCCGGACGATCCGGACCCCGTGCCGCCTGCTGCGACGCGTTCGCGGGTGCGGCTGAGGGCCCGTCGAGGAGGGCGGTGTACGGAGCGACCCCGGGGCTTCGGCCCCGGCCGAGCCCCTACTCCTTGACGACGTTCCACGGGCACCGCCGGGTTCCCGAGGTGCCCGGGTAAGGATCTGGTGAAGAAATGATCAGCGGCCCGGACGGCGGGCACAGTCGGCCGGATCACCGGCGGCCAACGTGGCGGTGATCACCAGGGTGCCGTCCTCGGCCAGGAAGTCCAGCGGCGCGTCCAGCCGGCGCATCGCGGCGATCAGCCCGGTGTTGGTGCCGTGGGTCACCGCGTACACCGTCCGTACGTCGGCCGACCGGGCCGCCGCCGACAGCCGCCGCAGCAGCGCCAGACCCAGCCCGTGGCGCTGCCAGGCGTCCTCGACCAGGACGGCCAGCTCGGCCTCGCCGTCGTCCCACATCAGGTGCCCGAGCGCGACGAGCCGCCCGTCCGGGGCGGCCACCGCGAAGCTGCGGCCGTGCCGGGGGTCCAGCAGGTGGTCCAGGTAGCGGCCGGCGTCGCGGACCGGGCCGTGGTAGCGCTGCCGCAGCGAGGCGGGGGAGCAGCGGCCGTGCATCGCCAGCGCCGCCGCCCGGTCGGCCGGCCCGGCCGGGCGCAGCAGCAGCCCGGTCCCGTCCGGCAGGGACAGCCGGGACGGGGCCTCCGGTGTCCGGACGGCGCGGGTCGCGGGCGGGTGCGGCCGGACGGTCCGGTACGGCCCGCCGGTGAGCGCGGGCAGCCGGGTGGCCTGGCCCTCGGGCGCCGCGCACCTGCGGTCGGACCTGCGGAAGGGCCGGTGCCAGAGCCGTTCGGGGCGTGTGCGTGATGCCTTCATGCCGCCGACGCTACCGACGGTGCGCTTCCGTTCGGTTACGTGATCGTGAACGCGTGAATGCCCCGGGGCGTGGTCGGCGGGGTGGGACCGGGCGGGCCCCGGCCCGGGACCGCGGGCCGTCCGGCCGGGACGGTGTCGGCGCAGGTCACGGCCGGTGCCTCAGGCGGGTGGGACGGCGGGCGGTCGACGGTGGGTTGCGTCCCGGTGCTCCTGGTGAGCAGGAGGCCGGGCCCCGTACGTCCACGTACCGAAGGCCGTTCCCATGCGTGACACCCCGTCCGTCCCCACCACCACCGACACCACCACCACCGCCGCCCCCGTCGTCCCCGTCGTCCCGCACGCCCGCCGCGCTCCGGCCGGCACCGCACTCACCGGCCTGCTCGACCGGCAGGCGCGCCTGCGGCCCGACGCGCCGGCCGTGCTCGGTGCCGGCGGCGGCCTCACCTTCCAGGAACTCGTCGGGACCGCCCGCCGGCTGGCCGAGCGGCTGCGCAGCCTGGGCGCCGGCCCGGACGGCTGCGTCGGCCTGTACGTCGAGCCGTCCGTCGAGCTGGTCGCCGGAGCCTGGGGCGTGCTGTACGCCGGGGCCGGCTACCTGCCGCTGTCGCCCGAGTACCCCGAGGACCGGCTCCGCTACATGATCGAGGACAGCGGCACCAGGATCGTGCTCACCCAGGCACACCTGCGCGAGCGGCTGGCCGCGCTGGCCCCGGCCGGGACGGCGGTCCTCGCCGTCGAGGACGCTCCGCCGCCGCGGGACGCGGAGGGGCGGGAGGCCGTCGAACCGGAGTCGCTGGCCTATGTGATCTACACCTCGGGCAGCACCGGCCGGCCCAAGGGCGTGATGATCGAGCACCGCTCGGTGGTCTCCCAGCTGCACTGGATGCACTCCGCGGGCCACCTCGACCCCGAGGTCACCGTGCTGCAGAAGACCCCGATGAGCTTCGACGCCGCGCAGTGGGAGATCCTCGCCCCGGCGGTCGGCGCCCGGGTGGTGGCCGGCACCCCCGGCCTCCACCGCGACCCGGAGGCGCTGGTCGCCGCCGTCCGGCGGCACGGGGTGACGGCGCTCCAGTGCGTGCCGACCCTGCTCCGGGCGCTGCTGGACACCGAGGGCTTCGCCGGTTGCACCGGCCTGACCAGGCTGTTCTCCGGCGGCGAGGCGCTCTCCCGGCGGCTCGCCCGCGACCTGGGCCGGGCCCTGCCGCAGGCCGCCCTGGTCAATCTGTACGGCCCGACCGAATGCACCATCAACGCCACCTCGCACCTGGTGGACCCGGCCGATCCGGCCGACGGCGCCGGATCGGTGCCGATCGGGCGCCCGGTGGCCGACACCGAGTGCTACGTCCTCGACGAGGAGCTGGCGCCGGTGGCCGCCGACGGTGTGGGCGAGCTGTACATCGGCGGCGTCCAGCTGGCCCGCGGCTACCTGAACCGGCCGGAGCTGACCGCGGAGCGGTTCGTCCGCTCCCCGTTCGCCCCCGGCGAGCGGCTGTACCGCACCGGCGACCTCGTGCAGTGGAACCCGGACGGCACCCTCCAGTTCGCCGGCCGGGTGGACAACCAGGTCAAGCTGCGCGGGTACCGGGTCGAGCTGGACGAGATCGCCCGCGCGATCGAGGAGCACACGTGGGTGCGCCGTGCGGCCGCCGTCGTCACCGAGGACGGCCGCACCGGGCACCCGAACCTGGTCGCCTGCGTCGAGCTCAACCCGCGCGAGGCCGCCCTGATGGACCAGGGCGTCCACGGCGGCCACCACCAGTCCAAGGCCAGCAAGCTCCAGGTCAAGGCCCAGCTGTCCGACCCGGGCCTGCGCGACCGGGACGGGCTGGCGGGCCGCGAGCGGGTCGAGCTGCCCGGCCGGAGGGAGACCGCGGCCCAGCGCCGGGAGGTCTTCGCCCGCAAGACCTACCGCTTCTACGACGGCGGCGCGGTCACCCGGGACGACCTCACCGCGCTGCTCGCCCCGCGCCCGGCCGGCACCTTCGGCCGTGACCCGGAGCTGCTGAGCCTGCCCGAACTCGGCCGCGTCCTGCGGTGGTTCGGCCAGTTCCACAGTGAGGAGCGGCTGCTGCCCAAGTACGCCTACGCCTCGCCCGGCGCGCTGTACGCGACCCAGCTGTACCTGGAGACCGGCGGCCTGGACGGGCTCGCGGCCGGGCTGTACTACTACCACCCGGTCGAGCACGTCCTGGTCCGGATCGGGCCGGCCGGGACCCGGGCCGAGGCGTACCTGACGCTGCACTTCTCCGGGAAGCACGGCGCCGTCGAACCCGTCTACCGCAACAACATCCGGGAGGTGCTGGAGTTCGAGACCGGCCACATGCTGGGCGTCCTGGAGGAGGTGCTGCCCGAGTACGGGCTGGACGTGCGTCCGCTCGGCCTCGACCCGGCCGTCAAGGACCGGCTGGACGTCGCCGGGGAGGACCACTACCTGGGCGGCTTCGCGGTCGTCCGGGCCGGCGGCCCGGCCCGGGCCGAGCGCACCGAGCTGTACGTCCAGGCCCACCAGGACCGGGTGGACGGCCTGCCGGGCGGCCTCTACCGGTACGCCGAGGGCGAGTTGACGCACGTCTCGGACGAGGTGGTGGAATCCCGGCACGTGATCGCGATCAACCAGGCCGTCTACGCCCGGGCCGCGTTCGGCATCACGGCCGTCGGCCGCGCCGAGGAGGAGTGGCTGGAGTACATCGCGCTCGGCGCGGTGCTGCACCGCCTCCAGCGCAACGGCCTGTCCCTGGGCTTCATGTCCTCCGGCTACAGCTCCAAGTCCGGCCACCCGCTGCCCGCTTCGCGGCGCATCGACGAGATCCTGGCCGGCCTCGGCATCACCCCCGGCCCGTCGTACTTCTTCCTCGGCGGCAGGGTGAGCGAGGAGCAGATCAGCAGCGAGGGCATGCACGAGGACACCGTCCACATGAAGGGCCCGGCCGAGATCATCAAGGACGAACTGGCCACCCTGCTGCCCGACTACATGCTGCCCAACCGGGTGCTGGTGACGGACGCCCTGCCGCTCACCGCGAACGGCAAGGTGGACCTCAAGGCGCTGGCCGCCTCGGAGGCCGTCCGCACGGCCGACGTGCGCGGCGAGTACGTCGCCCCGGCCACCGGGTACGAGCGGTGGCTGGCCGAGGCCTGGGGGCGGGCGCTGAGGTACGAGGACGCCTCGGTGACGGACGAGTTCTTCGCCGTCGGCGGGAACTCGCTGATCGCCGTCGCCCTGGTCCACCGGATCAACCGGGAGTTCGGCATCGCCCTGCCGCTCCAGGTGCTCTTCGAGTGCCCCCGGCTGGGCGAGCTGGCCGCGCGCGTCGAGCAGGCCTGCGGTGAGGACGGCGCGGGCAGGGCAGGAGCCGCCGGTTCGCGGCTGATCCGGTTGCACCCGGGACGGGCCGACCGGGCGGTGTTCTGCTGGCCCGGACTGGGCGGCTACCCGATGAACCTGCGGCTGCTCGGCCGGGAGGCGAGCGGGGACCGGGCCTTCTACGGCATCCAGGCGCACGGCATCAACCCGGGCGAGACGCCGTACCCGACCATCCGGGAGATGGCCGCCGCCGACGTCGCCGAGCTGCGCCGGGTGCGGCCGCGGGGGCCGTACACGCTGTGGGGCTTCTCCTTCGGCGCCCGGGTCGCCTTCGAGGCGGCCTGGCAGCTGGAGCGGGCCGGGCAGCGGGTGGAGCGGCTGCTGCTGATCTGCCCGGGCAACCCGAAGGTGCGCCGGGCCGACGGCGAGCGGTGGGGCCGCGAGGCCTCGTACGCCAACCAGGGGTACCTGACCATCCTGTTCGGGGTGTTCACCGGCCGGATCAGCGGCCCCGAGCTGGAGCGCTGCCTGGCCGACACGGTGGACGAACCCACCTTCGTGGCCTCCGTGCACCGGATGCTGCCGGAGCTGGACGAGGAGCTCATCCGGCGGATCACCGGGATCGTCGGTGAGACGTACGAGTTCGAGTACAGCTTCCGCGAACTCGCCGAGCGGCGGCTGGACGCGCCGGTGACCGTCTTCAAGGCCACGGGCGACGACTACTCCTTCATCGAGGGCAGCACCGGCTACTCGGCCGCCCCGCCCACCGTGGTCGACCTGGCCGGCGACCACTACGGGGTGCTGCGGGAGCACGGGGTCGGCGAGCTGGCCGCCGCGATCCGGGAGGTGGAACGGACGGTCCCCGGGGAGCTCCCGGACCGCTGATCGGATGATGTGGACACGCTCACGGACGGCCCAGGATCCGTGAGCGGGGAAGCCCCTTCGGATAGGGATGGCTCGGCTTTCCGCCGATCCCGACTCCCTACCGAAGGGGCTTTCCGATGTCCGTCCAGTCGTCCGTCCAGTCGTCCGTTCCGCGGTCCGTTCCGCGATCCGGTCCCCGGTCCGGTCCCCGGTCCGTGAAGAACTCCGCACTGGCCACGGCCTGTTGCGCCCTGCTGCTCGCCCTGCCGCTCGCCCTCGCCCAGCCGGCTGCGGCCGCCGCCGAGCACAACGGTCCCAAGACGCCCGAGGAGGCCGCCGCCTGCCACCAGGTGCTCGCCACCCTGCTCGGCGGCTTCGGGCCGATGCTCGGCAACGCCGTGTGCGTCGTGCAGCCCGCCGACCAGGGCTGACGCCTCCCGGGAATCCGCCGGCGGCGGCCGCCCTCCTCGGGCCGCCGCCGGCACCACCGGTGCTTCGGGTGGGCGTGTGCTGCCCGTGTCATCCGGTGGCCGTCGTGACCGGCGCGACCACCCGACCGGCCCAGCGGGGGCGGGCCGGCCATGGCGGGCGGGCGGGTGCCGGGCCGAGGATGAGCGGGTGGGGGCGAGAAGGGAGCAGGACCGTGAAGGAGTTCCTGGTCGAGATCACCACCGCCGTACCCGAGGGCACCGCCGAGGAGGAGGTCGACCGGCGGCGCGCCGCCGAGGCCGTCCGGGCCCGTGAGCTGGCCGGCACCGGCCACCTGGCCAGGCTGTGGCGCCCGGTCGGTGAACGGCGCAGCCTCGGCGTCTGGCGGGCGGCCGACGAGGCGCAACTGCGCGCGGAGGTGCTCGGCAGCCTTCCGATGTGGCCGTGGATGACCGCCGTGGTGACCCCGCTCGAACCCCACCCCAACGACCCTGGCCCGGCCTGAGGCGACGGCTCAGGCGATGCGGGTCGGCGCGTCCTGGAGGGTGTGGCCGGTGGTGGTCAGCAGCGCCGTCAGAACGGCCGGGGTCACCGAGTGCTCGGTGCGGAGGAAGAGCTCCTGGGGGTGGAGGGAGAGCAGGGTGATCCGGTGGTCGGCGAGGGTGGTGGGGGTGTGGGCGAGAACGGTGGTGCGGACGCGCCAGAGGGTGGTCGGGGGCGGGGCGTGCGGGGACACCCAGGCGTGCAGGAGGGTGACGGCGAGCAGGGCGAGCGCGGAGCCGACGAGGACGGCCGGGCCCTCGGGGCCGTGGACGACGACCTTCGCGATCAGGTCGGCGGCAGTGACGGACAGGAAGACGGCGGCGAGTTCGACGGTGTCACGGCGCCAGTGGCGGGTGCGGCGGGCGCGGGGACCGGCGGGGGCGCGGAAGGCGTCGGGGGAACCGGGGGCACGGCGGGGAGAGGGCTTCGAATGCTCCATGCCGCCACCGTGCCCGACCGGTGTTTCCCGGTCGGGCATCCGTCGTGACCAGCCGGTTACGGTCCGCGCCGGGCTGTTACGGGAGGAACGCGCGGGGCCGCCCCGGGAGGCCGGACGGCGTCCGGCGGCCTACCCGAGCAGCTCGCGGGCCGCGGCCCTGACCTCGGCGAGCAGGAGGTGGAGGTCGGCCTCCGTCGTGGCGGCGTTGAGGAGGCAGGCGCGGAGCATCTCGGCGCTGCCGAGGCGGGCGCCGGTGACGAAGACCCGGCCGCGCCGCTGGACGGCGGCGGGGAGGTCGCGGTTGAGGGCGTCGCGCGCGGCCTCGTCCAGGCCGGGGGCGCGGTGGCGGAACGCCACGATCGAGGTCTGCACCTCGGCGATCAGCTCCAACTCCTCGTCGTCCTGGACGAGTTCGCCGAGCCGGCGGGCCAGCGCGGTGCACCGGGCGATGTCCCGGGCGAGGCCGGCGCGGCCCTTGTGGGCGATGGTGGCCCAGACCTTGAGGGCCCGGAAGGGACGGGTCTGCTCGGTGCCGTACTCGGAGAACCAGCCGAGCGCGCCGGCCGCCTCGTCGCGCAGGTAGGACGGGACGAGGCTGAAGGTGCCGCGCAGCTCCTCGGTGTCGCGGACCAGCGCGCAGCCGCAGTCGACCGGGACGCCGAGCCACTTGTGCGGGTCGAGGGCGAGCGAGTCGGCCCGTTCCAGGCCGGCGTAGCGGTGGGCGATGGCCGGGTCGAGCCGGCCGAAGGCGCCGTACGCGCCGTCGACGTGCAGCCAGAGGCCCTGCTCCTCGCAGAGGTCGGCGATCGGGCCGAACGCGTCCACCGCGCCGGTGCCGACGGTGCCCGCCGAGGCGACCACCAGGAAGGGCAGCAGGCCGGCCGCGCGGTCGCGCTCGACGGCTGCCCGCAGGTCGGCGGTGTCCAGCCGGCCGTCGGGGCCGGTGGCCACGGTGCGCAGGTGCCTGCTGCCGAGGCCGAGGAGTTCGGCGGCCTTGCGGACGCAGGAGTGGGTCTCGCCGGTGACGTAGCCGACCAGCGGCGGCAGGCCCGCCAGGCCCTCCTCGCGGACGTCCCGGCCGGCCCGCCGGGCGGCCCGGTCGCGGGCGGCGGCGAGGCAGACGATGGTCGCCATCGAGGTGCCGGAGGTGAGCAGGCCGCCGCCGGCGGGGTGCGGGAAGCCGACCAGCTCGGCCGTCCAGCGGACCACGGCGCGCTCCAGGTGGACGTCGGCGTGGTCGCCGCCGGCCGAGCTGGGGTTCATCGCGGAGGCGGCGAGGGTGGCGAGCACTCCGGCGGGGGCGGGGGCGGAGTTGACCCAGCCGAAGAAGCGCGGGTTGCCGTTGCCCATCGGGTACGGCAGGACGTCCCGCCCGATGGCGCCGATCAGCTCGTCGAGCGGGCGGCCCTCGGTGGGCAGCGGGGCGTCGCGCAGGGCCCGGCGGGCGGTCTCGTCCATGGGCTGCCAGACCGGGCGGCCGGGCAGTTCGGCGAGGTAGTCGGAGACCAGGTCGGCGGTGGCGTGGGCGGCGCGGCGGAAGTCGGTGCCGGGGAGGTCGGTGCCGGGGAAGTCGGTGCCGGGGAAGTCCTCGGTGGTCATGGCGTGCTCCAGGGAGGCCGGGGGACGGGCTGGGCGAGGCGCGGCGTCCTTGGCGCACCCTGATCAGGCGATGATCGGGCGATCTTACGCATGAGGGCCCGCGCCGTGCGGCGCGGACCCTCATGCCGGGACCGGGGTGTCGGTCGGGAGACCGGGGTGTCAGTCCAGCGAGCCGGACAGGCCGCTCGCGGAACGGCAGTAGCCCTGCATCTCCTTGTTGGTGATCTTGGCGCAGAGCCGTCCGGCCGCGCCCCCGTCGGTGTAGTTGACCGTGTAGTAGCTGACCAGGCCCTCGGCGCAGGCCTTGCGCTGCCAGCCGTCGGCGGCGGTGGCGCACTGCTCGGCCGCCCAGTCCTCGCGGTCCAGGTTGTACTTCATGGTGCGCGAGCCGACACCGCGGCTGCAGTCCACCGCCCCGCCGCTCGCCTTGCCGTTGAGGCACCACTTGAGGGCCTCGGCGTAGACCTCGGGGTGGTTCGGGTAGTCGTGCGAGGACAGGTAGAAGGTCGGGGCGTAGAAGAAGCAGGCGGACTGGAACAGCGACGGCTGGTCCTTGCACGGGTAGAGCGGGTCCTGGGCGAGCTTGTCGGCGGGCAGGTTGGCCTTGGCCTGCTCGTCCTCCTCGTCCGGGCCGAAGAGCTGCATGAACAGGCCCTCGGAGCAGCGGATCCGGTTCTGGTCGGAGGGGAACTTGTTGCACAGGTCGCGGGCCTTGGCGACGTCCTGCTTGACCACGAACATGGTGCCGTGGCCGACGCCGTGGATGCAGGGGCCGCTGTTCTTGGGCGCGCAGAGCTTGAGCAGGTCGGTCTCGGGCTGGGCGGAGGCGTTGAGCATCTCCTCGACCGCGCCGTGCAGGTAGCCGGCCGCGCAGGTCTCGTGCGGGAAGGAGATGACCTTCTGGAAGTCGGCGTTGAAACGCTTGACCGCCGCGTGGCCGAGCTCGTGCGCGATCGGGTGGCAGAAGCGCACGGTGTACGGCTTCTCCTTGGTGATCCTGTCGAGGTCGGCCAGGGCGACGCCGGGGTCGGTGGCGTCCATCTCGGCCATCAGCTTGTTGCGCAGCGTGGAGCGGGTCCACACCGCGGGGTCGCCGGTCGGGGTGGCGCTCGCGGGCCCGGCCGCGGCCGGCCGGGCGCCGGTGGCGGGGGCCCCGGGGGCGACGGCGGCGGGGGCCGCGCCGGACGCCGCGGGCGACCAGTCGGTGACGGCCACCGATCCCAGGCCCAGGACGCCCAGGAGCAGGGCGGTGAGAATCGCGAAGACTCGCGGCTGCATGACGGGATCCCCCGGCGGATCGAGGTGAACGTTTCGCTCCCATCCTGACGGCAGATGAGCGGTTAATCCGCGAATTCGCCCGCCATTCGGGAGGTGTCGGCGACGCTATCGCACGGTCGGACCGCCGGGACCGGCGGGATGCTCCCCCTCACAATCACCCGGACGGAGTATGGGGGCGCGGGCGCGGGCCACTGCGCCGTCCGAGTGGTGGTACCCGCGCCCCGGTGCCCCGCGCGCCGCGTTCGGGGGCTCCGGCGTCCTCCTCGCGCCGCCGTTTCCGGGGCTCCAGTGTTCTCCTCGCGCCGCCGTTTCCGGGGCTCCAGTGTTCTCCTCGCGCCGCCGTTTCCGGGGCTCCGGCGCTCACGGCCCCGGTGGTCGGGGCGCCGCGCTGCGCCCGTTCACAGCTCCAGCGTCACCTGGTAGTCCGTCAGCCAGGCGTCGAAGTCCAGTGCGAGGTCGACGGCCAGCCGCACGGACTGCGGGTCGGTGTCCGGGGCGAGCGCGTCGGCGAGGCGCCGCCGGTCGAGCAGGTCCAGGGCCGGGGAGGTGCGCTCGGCGGCGAGCCGGGCGAGTTCGGCGCGCAGTTTCGCCGGGTAGTGCGGGTCCGTGGTGACCGGGTACGGGCTCTTCGGCCGTTCGGCGACCGCGGTCGGCAGCACGTCCCGGACGGCGGCGCGCAGCAGGCTCTTCTCCCGTCCGTCGAAGGACTTCATCGCCCACGGGGCGTTGAAGACGTACTGGACCAGCCGGTGGTCGCAGAACGGCACCCGCACCTCCAGCCCGTTGGCCATGCTCATCCGGTCCTTGCGGTCGAGCAGGATGCAGACGAAGCGGGTCAGGTTGAGGTACGAGATCTCGCGCATCCGGCGTTCCACCGGATCCGCCGCCGGCAGGTGCGGGACCTCGGCGATCGCGTCGCGGTAGCGGGCCCTGCGGTAGCCGTCCAGGTCGAGCTTGCGGAGCAGTTCGGCGTCCAGGAGGTGTTCGCGCGGGGTGGCTCCGCCGCCGGCGATGCCGGTGAGGCCGAGGGCCCAGGGGAAGTCCTCGACGGCGACGGTCTTCGGGTCGTGGAACCAGCGGTAGCCGCCGAAGAGCTCGTCCGCGGACTCGCCGGACAGCGCGACCGTGGAGTGGCGGCGCACGCCCCGGAAGAGCAGCAGCAGCGAGGTGTCCATGTCGCCGACGCCGTTGGGCAGGTCACGGGCGCGCAGCACGACGGAGCGCCGGGACGGGTCGGTCAGGTCGGCGGCGTTCAGCTCGACGACGCTGTGGTCGGCGCCGACGTGCGCGGCGAGCAGCCGGGCGAACGGGCCGTCCTGGGTCTGCCGGACGTCGTTGGCGTGGAAGGTCTCGCTCTGCCCGGCGAAGCCGACGGAGAAGGAGCGCACCGGGCCGGCCCCGGCGGCGCCCAGTGTCCGGGCGGCGAGGGCGGTGACGGCGCTGGAGTCCAGGCCGCCGGAGAGCAGCGAGCAGAGCGGGACGTCCGCCTCCAGCTGGCGGTGCACGATGTCGTCCAGCAGGGCCCGGACGGTGGCGACGGTGGCCTCCAGGCTGTCACGGTGCTCGCGTGCCTCCAGCGCCCAGTAGCGGCGGACCGACAGGCCCTCCCGGCGCACCCGGACGACGTGCCCGGGCCGGACCTCGTGGATGTCCCGGTACGGGGTGAGGCCGGGGGTGCGGGTGTAGCCGAGCAGTTCGCGCAGCCCGTCCAGGTCCACCACCGGGCGGACGGCGGGGTGGGCGAGCAGGGCCTTGACCTCGGAGCCGAAGATCACGCCGTCCGGGGTGCGGTGGTAGTACAGGGGTTTGACGCCCATCCGGTCGCGGACCAGCAGCAGCTCCTCGCGCCGGACGTCCCAGACCGCGAAGGCGAACATGCCGTTGAGCCGCTCGGCCAGGTGCTCGCCCCACTCCAGGTAGGCGCGCAGCACGACCTCGGTGTCGCTGCGGGTGCGGAAGCGGTGCCCGGCCGCCTCCAGTTCGGCGCGCAGTTCGCGGTGGTTGTAGACCTCGCCGCTGTAGGTGAGCACGGCCAGCGTCCGGCCGTCGTGCTCGGCCGTCATCGGCTGGACGCCGCCCTCGATGTCGATCACCGCGAGCCGGCGGTGGCCGAGCGCGGCGTGCGGCTCCAGGTGGACGCCGCCGGCGTCCGGGCCGCGGCGGACCTGGGTGGCCGTCATCGCGTCGAGGACACCCCGTTCGGCGGTGAGGTCGCGCTCGAACGCGACCCATCCGGTGATCCCGCACATCAGCAAGCCTCCGGTCTTCCGCTTCGTGTTCAGGGGGTCACGCTACGTGCGGAGTTGGTGCCGCTTCAAGGGGCCTTCGGGAACGGGGGTGATCGGGTGGCCGTTCGGCGGTCGAATGTGAAGAAGGAGTGAATCCAGTCTGAAAGTCGTAATGTCTGCCCGATTTCGGGCAGAAACTTTGGCTTCGGCGGGCCCGCCGACCTAGGCTCCTCACTCGTGCCGAGCTCACCCCACCCCCACGAAGACCTCCTCGCCCACCTCACCCGGACCAGCCCGCTCGGGCCCCGGGAGGCGGCGCGGGTCGTGGCGGAGGTGCTGGCGTACTTCTCCGAGAGCACCGAGGACTACGTGCGCCGCCGCCACACCGAGCTCCAGGCGCGCGGACTGACCAACGAGCGGATCTTCGCCCGGCTCGCCGAGGAGCTGCCGCAGCGCCGGGTCTCGGCGCCGGAGCTCTCGGCCCGCCAGCTGCGGCGGATCGTCTACGGCTGAGCCGTCGTTCCCGACCTTCTGAAGACCTCGAAGAGGAGACCACGCATGTGCGGAATCGTGGCCTACATCGGCCCCAAGGATGCGACCCCCTTCCTGCTGGAGGGGCTGGCGCGGCTGGAGTACCGCGGCTACGACTCGGCCGGCGTCGCCGTCACCGGGCGCAGCGGCGGGATCAAGCTCCGCAAGGTGAAGGGGCGGGTCGCCGACCTGGCCGCCGCCGTGCCGGCCCGGTTCAAGGGCACCACCGGCATCGGCCACACCCGCTGGGCCACCCACGGCGTCCCCAGTGACGCCAACGCGCACCCGCACCTGGACAACGCCGAGCGGATCGCCGTCGTCCACAACGGCATCATCGAGAACGCCGACGAGCTGCGCGCCAAGCTCACCGCCGACGGCGCGGTGTTCCGCTCCGAGACCGACACCGAGGTGCTCGCCCACCTGATCGCCGCGAACGTCGCCGAGGGCGTCGAGCTGGAGGACGCGGTGCGGGCCGCGCTCGCCCGGGTGGTCGGCACCTACGGCATCGCGGTGCTCGACGGCGAGCGGCCGGACCGGATCGTGGTCGCCCGCAACGGCAGCCCGATCGTGCTGGGCATCGGCGAGAAGGAGATGTTCGCGGCCTCGGACGTCTCCGCGCTGGTCCGCTACACCCGCCAGGTCGTCCACCTGGAGGACGGCGAGCTGGCCACCGTCCGGGCCGACGGCTTCCGCACCTTCACCGCGGACGCCCGCACCACGCACCGCCAGCCGTCCACCGTGGACTGGGAGGTCGACTCCTACGACACCGGCGGCTTCGAGCACTTCCTGCTCAAGGAGATCCACGAGCAGCCCGGCTCGGTCGAGCGCACCCTGAGCGGCCGGCTCGACGAGCGCTTCGCCACCGCGCACCTCGGCGGCCTCAACCTGGACGCCCGGGAGCTGCGCGAGATCCGCCGGGTGAAGATCCTCGGCTGCGGATCGGCCTACTACGCGGGCGAGATGGGCGCGCAGCTGATCGAGGAGCTGGCCCGGATCCCCGCGCACAGCGAGCCGGCCTCGGAGTTCCGCTACCGGAACCCGGTGATCGAGGCGGACACCCTGTACGTGGCGGTCAGCCAGTCCGGCGAGACCTACGACACGCTGGCGGCCGTCCAGGAGGTCAAGCGCAAGGGCGGGCGGGTGCTCGGCGTCGTCAACACCGTGGGCAGTGCTATCGCCCGAGAGTGTGACGGCGGTATCTACCTGCACGCCGGTCCGGAGGTCTCGGTCGCCTCCACCAAGGCGTTCACCTCCACCGTGGTCGCCTTCGCGCTGCTCGCCCTGCACTTCGGGCGCATCCACGACCTGTCGCCCGCCGACGGGCGCCGGATCGTTTCGGCGCTCCAGGCGCTGCCGGACCAGATCCGCGAGGTGCTGGAGCAGAGCGAGGCCATCGCCCGGCTCGCCGCCGAGTACGCCGACTCCACCGGCATGATGTTCATCGGCCGGGTGCGCGGCTTCCCGGTGGCCCGCGAGGGCGCGCAGAAGCTCAAGGAGATCTCCTACGTCCACGCCGAGGCCTACCCGGCGAGCGAGCTCAAGCACGGCCCGCTGGCGCTGATCAGCCCCGAACTGCCCACCGTGGCACTGGTTCCGGACGACGAGCTGCTGGACAAGAACCTGACCACGCTCGGCGAGATCAAGGCCCGCTCCGGGCGGATCATCGCCGTCGCCCACCGGCGGCCGGAGGAGAAGCTCGCGGACCACTGCATCCTGGTGCCCAAGAGCGAGCCCGAACTGGACCCGCTGCTGCTCAACATCCCGCTCCAGCTGTTGGCCTACCACGCCGCCGTCGCCCTCGGCCGCGACGTGGACAAGCCGCGCAACCTGGCGAAGAGCGTGACGGTGGAGTAGGGCCCCTCGCGGCGGGCGCCCCGGGAGCGGGGCGCTCGCATCGGACCCGCGGGTCCCGGTCGCTGTGCGGACGGCCGGGGCCCGCGTTCTCTCCGTGCGTGCTTTCAGAACACCGAGCACCCGGAGAGGGTGGTCAGGGTGTCCAGGGCGGCGACCGCGGCGACCGAGTTGCCGGCCTGGTCCAGGCGCGGGCCCCAGGCGCAGACGGCGGCGCGGCCGGGGAGTATGGCGAGGATGCCGCCGCCGACGCCGCTCTTGCCCGGCAGGCCCACGCGGAAGGCGAACTCGCCGGCCGCGTCGTAGGTGCCGCAGGTGAGCAGGACGGCGTTGATCCGCTTGGTCTCGCTGCGGGACATCAGCCGGGTGCCGTCGGCACGCACGCCGTAGCGGGCGAGGAAGGAACCGGCCAGCACCAGGTCGCGGCAGCTGGTGGCCACGGCGCAGTGGGCGTAGTAGTGCTCCAGCACGGTCTCGACCGGGTTCTGCAGGTTGCCGTGGCTGGCGATGAAGTGGGCCAGCGCGGCGTTGCGGTGGCCGTGTTCGGCCTCCGAGGCGGCGACCACCGGGTCGGTGTCGAGCAGCGGGTTGCCGGACTCGCGGCGCAGGAACTCCCGTACCGCGCCCGAGGCGTCGCCGGTCATGGTCTGGAGGCGGTCGGTGACCACCAGGGCGCCCGCGTTGATGAACGGGTTGCGCGGGATGCCGTGCTCGGTCTCCAGCTGCACCAGGGAGTTGAACGGGTTGCCGGACGGCTCGCGGCCGACGCCCTGCCAGAGCGCGTCGCCGCCGTACGCCACCGCGAGGGCGAGCGAGAACAGCTTCGAGACGCTCTGGACGGAGAACGGCCGCTCCCACTCCCCGACGCCGTGCAGCTCCCCGTCGACGGTGGCGACGGCCATGCCGAAGGCCTCCGGGTCGGCGGTGGCGAGCGCCGGGATGTAGTCCGCCACCCGGCCCCGGCCCGCGGTCGCCCGGGCGGCCGCCTCGGCGGCCTCCAGCAGCACCGGCCAGTCCAGGATCTCCCCGCCGGGCACACCGTTCAACGCTTCTCCTCCACCGGCACCGACCGCGGACAGCACCGGGACCGGCAGCGGACACGGGCGGGACCGGTCGCGCGGTGCGGGGGCGTCCGGTCCGACCAGGATTATCCGTGTTCCGGACGCGGCCCCGGTACGGGGGTCGGGCGCGGGCGGGTCACGGCGCGTCGGTGGGGGCCTGGACGGGCGGGCCGGTGAGCAGGGTGCCGGAGTCCGAGTACGGCAGGCCGTTGGGGACGCAGCCGTGCAGCCCCTTGATCTGCTGCATCATCACCGGCGCCGGGGCGCCCGGGCCGGGGCAGTCGACGTGGCCGTTGCCGAGGATGTGGCCGACCTCGTGGTTGACGGCGAGCGCGTGGTACAGCTCGGGCCGGCCCTGGTAGAACTCGGACAGCTCGGTCCAGCGCTTGAGGTTGATGACCACCTGGTGGGTGACGCCGCAGTTCACCCAGCCGCCGGTGTCCAGCCCGTACTGGCCGCAGATCCGGTCGGTGGACCTCGGGGTGGCCAGGTAGACGGTGAAGTCCACCGGGTCCGCGGGCACCCGCTGGAACGAGACCGTGCCGCCGGCCGCCCAACCGTGCCGGACATCGCCCAGGACGGCGTCCACCTCGGCCGCGAACTGCGCCGGGCTCTCCGCGATCCCGTCCTCCACCCGCACCTTGTAGCGGTACAGGCGCTCGCCGGTGCCGAAGCGGGCCGAGCCGCCGGACGCGGTCGTGAACGCCAGCCGGTCCCCGTCCCCGTCGCTCCACGGCTGCCACCAGAGCAGCCCGGCGGTCAGCGCCGCGGCCAGCGCGAGGGCGAGGGCGCCGTGCCGGGGCTTGCGGCGGCGGAGCCGCGCGAGCGCCCTCAACGGCCCGCTCCCGCCGCGTCCGGGTGCGCGCGGCCGGCCTCGGCGAGGCGGGCGGACTCGCCGCGCAGGGCGTCGTGGGTCATCGGGAGGGCGGTGGTGTCCGGTCGGTCGTGGATCGGGGCCAGAGTGGACATGGCGGAGGTGCTCCAGGACGGGATCGGCGGGCGACGGCCCGGCCGATCGTCGGCCGGGCCGTCGCCCGGTCGTGCGAAAGGGTGGTACCTGGAGGAACGGGACGGGGCGCGGCAGCGGTTCAGGACGTGGCGCGCGCCACGGCACGGGCCCAGTCGGACGGGACGCCCGGGCGGTTCCCGGAACCGCTCGATGGTGTCACCCGGGCGGCGTGTCCCTGGGCGGCGCCGTCGGAATCGGGTGTCGTAGGGCGGGCGGGTCGACCCGTCCGGGTCGGTTCGTCGGAGTCGACGCGTCGGGTTCGATCCGCCCGGGTCGAGCCCGTCCCGTCCGGAACGCCATCGGAGGCGCCGTCATGTCCACCACCGCCGTATTCGCCGTCGACGGCATGAGCTGCGGCCACTGCGAGAAGACGGTCAGCGCCGGGCTCGCCGTCCTGCCCGGCGTCACCGACGTCAGTGCCGACGCGCCGAGCGGCCGGGTCACCGTGGCCTCCGCGCAGCCGCTGGACGAGGCCCTGGTCCGCGGCGTGGTCGACGGGGCCGGGTTCACCTTCGTCGGGCGGGCCTGAGGACGGCGGCGGGGGCCCATCGGGTTCGGATGTCGCCGAGGGCCCCGCCGCCGTGCCGCGGGCCGGGCTCAGCCCATGCTCTTCGCGCCGTCCAGCGACTCCCGGATGATGTCGGCGTGACCGGCGTGCTGGGCGGTCTCGTTGGCGACGTGCAGCAGCACCCGGCGGGCCGACCACCGGGCGTCCCCCTCGAACCAGGGGGCCTTCGGCAGCGGCTGGGTGGCGTCCAGGTCGGGGAGGACCGCCACCAGCTCGTCGGTGCGGCCGGCCACCTCGGCGTAGTCCGCGAGGACGCCGGCCAGCGTCTCGCCGGGCAGCATCCGGAACTCGTCCGCGCGGCGGGCGACGTCCTCCTCCGTCCAGCTGGTGAAGTCGGGCATCGCGGACGGGCCCTGCACGATGAACTCCGCCCAGATCCGCTCGACGTTGGTCACGTGCTTGATCAGGCCGCCCAGACAGAGCTCGCTCGCACAGGTCCGCAGGCCGGCCTGCTCGTCGGTGAGGTCGCGGGTGGTGAAGCGCAGGAAGTGCCGCTGCTTCTCCAGGGCCTCCAGGAGGTCGGCGCGCTCGCCGGTCAGGTTCTGGGCGGCGGAGGTCGTGGTCATCGTCAAGGCCTTTCGTTCGGGTCCTGCTCCCTCGGACAAGAACAACGTTACGGACCATTGCGGCCACTTCCTGTCCTGAATCCCGGGAGAATCGACGCATGGCGAACACCAGCACCCGGACGCTTCGACTGCTCTCCCTGCTCCAGACCCACCGGTACTGGCCGGGCGACGAACTGGCCGACCGGCTCGGCGTCTCCGTCCGCACCCTGCGCCGCGACATCGACCGGCTGCGCGAACTCGGCTACCCCGTCGAGGCGCAGCGCGGCGTCGACGGCGGCTACCAGCTGGCGGCGGGTGCGGCGCTGCCGCCGCTGGTGATCGACGACGAGGAGGCGGTGGCCCTCGCGGTCGGGCTGCAGGCGGCGGCCGAGAGCCCGGTGGAGGGGGTCGCCGAGGCCTCGGTGCGGGTGCTGGCGAAGGTCGTCCAGGTGATGCCCGCCCGGCTGCGACGGCGGGTGGAGGCGCTGCGCGCGGTGACCGTCCCGGTGGACTGGGGGACGCGGACGGGCGCGGGCGTCGACCCGGACATCCTGACGGTGGTGGCGCTCGCCTGCCGGGACGACGAGCGGGTGCGGTTCTCGTACACGGCCGCCGACGGGCGCGGCACGCAACGGCACGTCGAACCGCACCGGCTGGTCTGCCTGAACCGCCGCTGGTACCTGGTCGCGTACGACCTCGACCGGGCCGACTGGCGCACCTTCCGCCTCGACCGGCTCACCGGCCCCTCCGGCAGCGGCGCCCGCTTCGCCCCGCGCACCCTCCCGGCCGCCGACGCGGCCGAGTTCGTCCGCGCGGGCCTCAACGGCATACCCAGGCCGCACCTGGTGGAGGCCCTGATCGAGTCGCCGGCGGAGCACGTCCGGGCCAGGGTCGGCCGCTGGGCCACCGTGGAACCCGTCACCCCGGACCGCTGCCGGCTGCGGATGACCGCCGACTCGCTCGACTGGCCCGCCATGGCCCTGGGCTCGCTCGGCGCCGAGTTCCGGGTGCTCGCCCCGGACGCGCTGCGGAGCCTGCTCGCCGACTGGAGCGCCCGCTTCGCCCGCGGGTCGGTCGAGGGCGAGGAGTAGGGAGATGCGGGAGCGGGACGTCGGGCTCGTCGGCTCCTGGTGCGGCGTGGTGGATGGGCGGGGGGAGTCGGTCAGGGGGCGATGGTGTCGAGGGTGGTGCGGAGGCGGCTGAGGGCGGCGGGGAGGACGGGGAGCGGGGGTGTGGCGAGGGCCAGGCGCAGGGCGTTGGGGTGGTGGGGGGTGGTGGCGAAGGCGTCGGCGGTGGAGACCAGGATGCCCTCGGCGGCCAGGGCGGCGGCCGCGTGGTCGGGGCGCTGATGGGGTTCGAGGGTGAGCCAGAGGATGTAGGAGGTGGGGTGGGCGGTGGTGGTCAGGCCGGCCAGGGCGGTGCGGGCGACGGCCTGGCGGGCGGCGGCGTCCGCGCGGCGTTCCCGCTCCAGGCTGGCGACCGTACCGTCGGCGAGCCAGCCGGTGGCGAGGGCGGTGATCAGGCCGGGGGCACCCCAGGCCGCCGTGCGCAGGGCGGTGGTGGCAGCCCGGAGCAGGTGGCCGGGCAGGACGGCGAAGCCGAACCGCAGGCCCGGTGCCACGCTCTTGGAGAGGCCGGCCAGGTAGCAGGTGCGCTCGGGGGCGAGGGCGTGCAGGGGTGGCGGCGGCGCGGCCTCCAGGAAGGCGTAGGTGCCGTCCTCGATCAGGGTGAAGCCGTGGTCGGCGGCGAGCCGGACGAGGCGCTCGCGCTGTTCCGGGCCGAGCACCCAGCCGAGCGGGTTGTGGACGGTCGGCTGGGTGTACACCGCCCGCACCGGCCGGGCGCGGCAGAGCCGGTCGAGCGCGTCGAGGTCCGGGCCCGCGGCGGTGACCGGGACGGGCGCCAGGTCCAGCCCGTGGGCGGTGGCGAGCAGCTTGATGCCCGGGTAGCCGAGGGCGTCCACGGCGAGGACGTCGCCGGGGCGGGTGAGCGTCCGCAGGACGCAGTCCAGGGCCTGCTGCGCCCCGCTGGTGAGCAGGACGTTCCCGGGCGCGGCGTCGATCCCGCGGTCCAGCAGGTGGGTGGCCACCGCGGCCCGGTCGTGCCGGTGGCCGCCCGGCGGGTGCTGGCGCAGCAGGGCTTCGGCGTCGCCGGAGGAGGCGAGCGCGCGCAGGGCCTGCCGCAGCCGGTCGCCCTGCCCGGGGGTGAGCGGCTGGTTGAAGGAGAGGTCGGCCACCCGGGGCACCGGGAGGGCCCGGGAGGGTTCGAGGCCGTCGTAGCCGGCGCGCAGCCGGACGAAGGTGCCGCGGCCCTGCTCGCCCACCACCAGTCCGGCGGCGGCCAGTTCGGCGTAGACCCGGGTGGCGGTGGCGAGGGCGATCCGCCGTTCGCGGGCGAGGGCGCGGTGGGTCGGCAACCGTGCGCCGGCCGGGAGCGCGCCGGAGCGGATGGCGGTCGCGTACTCGTCGACGATGGCCTTGTAGGAGGGCGGTCGCACGGGTCACCTGCCGTTCCCGGGAGTGGAGGCACGGGCGTGCCCGGGTGCGCACGGGCGTGGGCCCGAGTGTATCCAGGACAATAAGTGGATTGTCCTGGTCGGGTGTTCCTAGCCTCGTCACATCCAGCAGCGAGGCCAGGAACGGAGCACGCGCCCATGACCATCCGCAGCGAGCGGGACCGGCACGTCGTCACCCTCACCATCGACCGGGAGAAGAAGCTCAACGCCCTCGACTACCCGACGATCGACGCGCTGCTCGCCGAACTCGACCGGATCGACGCCGACGACACCGTCCGCGCCGTGATCCTCACCGGCGCCGGCGAGCGGGCGTTCAGCGCGGGGGCCGACATCCCGTCCCTGGCGGCCAGCGTCGCGGGCGGGCCCGAGCGGGCGCTGCGCGAGTTCGTCCGGCGCGGGCACACCCTCACCCGGCGGATCGAGGAGTTTCCCAAGCCGGTCATCGTGGCCGTCAACGGCCTGGCCCACGGCGGTGGTTGCGAGATCACCGAGGCGGCCCCGCTGGCCGTCGCGGCCGCGCACGCGAGCTTCGCCAAGCCCGAGATCTCGCTCGGCTTCCCGCCGCCCTTCGGCGGATCGCAGCGGCTGCCGCGGCACGTCGGCCGCAAGCGCGGCCTGGAGCTGATCCTCACCGGCGACCCGATCCCGGCCGCCCGCGCCGCCGAGATCGGCCTGGTCAACTCGGTCGTCCCGGCCGAAGAACTGATGGAAACGGCACGGCACTTGGCCGAGCGGATCGTCCGGCACGCGCCGACCGCCGTGGCCGCCTGCCTGCGGGCCGTGACCCGGGGCATCAACCTGCCGATCGACGAGGGGCTCGCGGTGGAGGCGGCGGCCTTCGCGGCGACCGTGCCGACCGACGGCGTCCGGGACGGCATCCGGCGCTTCCTGGACCGCTCGTCCTCCGGTGCGGCCTCCTGAGGCGGGTGCGGGAAATCCGTTGTCCGGTGGCGGTCGAGGGCCGATCATGACGGAATGTCGGATATCCGCGCCCGCGTGACCGCCTTCCGTGCCGCCTTCGCCCGCCGCCAGGCGCAGGAGGTCCTCGAACTGCCGGAGTTTCCCGGGGTGTTCGCCGTCCGGAGCGCCGAGTACGACCGCTCCGAGGAACACAATCAACTGATCGTCGAGGGGCCGGGAACCGACCCGGCGGCGCTGCCCGGGCTGGCCGCCCGGTGGCTGGGGCCGCGCGACCGGTACCGCGTCACCGTGCTGGACCAGGAGTCGGGCGGGCGAGCAGCCCCGGTGCTGGCGGCAGCGGGGTGGGAGCGGCAGGGCGAGGTGATCCTGACCCGCTCGACGGACGGCTGCACGCATCCCGAACCGGCCGCGAACCCCGTGGAGTTGGACGAAGTACGGGACGCGGTACTGCGTCAGCAGCGGGAGTGGATCGAGGACGAGGAGCTCGCCCGGCAGCTCACCGACCGCCGCGCCGCCCGGCTGCGCGGCGCCGGGCGGGTGCACTTCCTGGCCGTGCGGACACCGACCGGCGAGGTCGCGGCCTGGAGCGACCTCTACCTCGAACCGTCCGCCCGGCTCGCCCAGTTGGAGGACCTGGTGACCGGCTCGCGGCATCGCGGCGCGGGGCACGGCGACACCCTGCTGGCGACCGGCCTGGCGCTGGCGGCCGAAGCCGGCATCCCCCGGCTGTTCCTGCTCGCGGACGCGGTGGGCTGGCCGCGCGCGTGGTACGGCCGCCGGGGTTTCGCGGAGATCGGGCGCGGCCACTCCTTCTACGGCCGCTGAGCCGCTGCGGCCACTGGGCTTCTACGGTCGCTGAGCTTCTACGGCCACGGAGTTTCGTGCGGCACTCGCACGGCGCCCCGCACGGCGGCACCGGGCATCATGGAGCCATGGACCGGTACGAGGACCTCCCCGGCGAGGTCAAGGTGATCGACACACCTACGCTCCTGAGACTGCAGGAACGGGCGGAAGGGCTCGGCCTCGCCCAGCGGTTGGGTCGGGCGTGGGTGCGGGCCCATGCCGATCCGCAGGGACGGCACTGGCTGCGGCCGGCGCTGTGGCACGGGCTGACCCACCGCCCGGAGCTGCCGAGGCAGTTGCGCTGCGAGGCGGCGCTCGCCGTGCGGGGCGGGGACCGCGTGCGCAGCCTGCTGGACGTCCTGCCGGAAGACTTCGCCCCGCTGCGGACGGCGACCTTCCGGGACAGGGTGTGGATGCCGGTCGGAGGCGTCCTGTCGGCAGGGGGCCGGACCGCCCGGCAGGACGAGGGGTAGCGGCGGCCGGTCGCCGGGTCAGTCCCTCCCCGCTACGACGGCCGGCGGGGTTTCGCGACCGCAGTGGGCGGCGACGGTGTCCGCGAAGGCGCGGGCGAGCGGGCCGAGGTTCTCCCAGTCCCGGACGGCCCAGCCGGCGGTGAGGGCGGGCAGGTCGCGCAGCGGGAGCAGCCGCAGGCCGGGGTGGCCGGGGCCCTGCCACTGCGGGAGCGCGGGGACGACGGCGTGGCCGAGGCCGAGTTCGGCGAGCAGGATCGCGGTGTCCCAGTCCGCGACGCTGGTGTCGAAGACCGGCCGGACGCCCGACTTGCCGAGCCAGGCCTCGACCTGGGAGCGGGAGACGGAGTTCTGCGGCAGCCCGATCAGCCGGGCGTCCTGGAGGTCGGCGGGCGAGATCCGGGCCCGGCCGGCGAGCGGGTCGCCCGCCGCGACCGCGAGCACCCAGGGCAGGTCGACCACCGGCCGCTGGTCGATGCCCCGGGCCGGGGCGCCGAGGGTGATCCAGGCGAGGTCGACCCGGCCGGCGTTGAGCGACTCCAGGCAGCTGCGACTGGAGACCTCCGTCTGGAACTCCAGGCTGACCTGGGGAAAGCGCCGCCGGAAGTCCACCACGGCCGCGGACATGAAGTGCCGGATGCTGGTGGCCCCGGTGGTGATCCGTACGGATCCGCCCTCGCCGCGCGCGAGTTCGGCGATCCGGTGCAGCGCGTGGTCGATGCTTCCGAGCCCGGTGGCGACCGCCGCGCGCAGCAGGCTCCCCGCCCTGGTGGGGACGACCCCGCGCGGGTGGCGCTCGATCAGGGCGAGGCCGACCTCCCGTTCGAGCCGCTTCACGTGCTGGCTGACGGCGGACTGGGTGCGGTTCAGGTCGCGGGCGACGGCGCTGAGCGAGCCGGCCCGGCAGACCGCGGCGAAGACGCGGAGGTCGTCGATGGTCACGGGGACCCAAGGTATCGCTTGGGGGTACCCCAGTAAATCGGCGGATTGACTTGGATGTTCCGGGGGATCGATCATCGGTCCAGGGCCCAGGGCGGCAACCCGCCCGCTGTCCTCGCCGGCGTTCCGGACGCCGTGGCGGGGGCACGGGCGGGTGTCGACCCGCATCCGTGCAAGGCGATGTGCGCGCCGGTGTGCACATCGATGTTCAGGTTGCCGTTCATGTCGATGCGCACGTAGACGTGCGGGAGCGGTGACGTACGACGGGAGGGGGAACGGGCATGCGGTACGCCGATGGTCCGGGTACGCGGTGCGAGGTGTTCGTCGGGGCGCCGGTGGAGCGGGTGTGGGAGCTGGTGACGGACATCGGCCTGCCCGCCCGGCTCAGTCCGGAACTCCACCGCGTCGCCTGGCTGGACGGAGCGGACGGCCCCGCGCCGGGCGCCCGCTTCGAGGGGCACAACACCCGCGCGGGCATGCCCGACTGGCGGACGGTCTCCGAGGTGACGGAGCTGACCGGGCCGGCCGGCGGAACGGGACCGGCCGGGCCCGACGGCCGCCGGGTCTTCGCCTGGGGGGTGATGGACGCGGACGGCCGCTACGGCGAGCCGGTGTCCGACCTCGGCGGGGCACTGGCCCGGTGGCGCTTCGAGCTGACCCCCGAGGGCGACGGCACCCGGCTGCGCCAGTCGGTGGTGATCGGCCCGGGCCGCAGTGGCGCCAGCCTGGTCATCGACGCCAAGCCGGAACTGGAGGAGAAGATCGTCGACTTCCGGCTGAACGAGCTGCGCACCGGCATGACGGCCACCCTCGAAGGCATCAAGGCGCTGGCCGAGCAGGGGGACCGGGCCCGGCCCGAGCGTTGATCCCGAACCCGCGGGGCGGGACGGGCCGACCGGACCGGCCGCCGGTCCTGTTCCGCTGACGGCTGTCGTGGCTGGTCCCGGTGATGGTCCTCCTGGATCCGACCTACGACCGGTGGGACGCCGAGCAGGACGATCCGGTCCTGCTGCCGGTCGAACCGCTGGGCGGAACGGACGACCGGGAGCAGCCGATCCGCGTGGTGGGTCGTCAGTCGGCCGGTCGGGCACCGGGCCGGCGCAGTGCCGCCCGGGCCGGCAGCACGCCGGCGAGCAGGGCCAGGAGCAGGCAGAGGCCGGTGGTGAGGGCCATGGTCGACCAGGGCAGGGCGAGGTCGACCCGGGTGCCGAGCCGGGCGGAGAGGCCGGAGCGGACGCCCGCCAGGGTGACCACCGCGATCAGCAGGCCGAGCGCGGCACCGATCCCGACCGCCAGGGTCGACTCGGCGGCCACGATCCGCAGCACCTGACGGCGGGTCGCGCCGGACAGCCGCAGCACCGTGAAGTCCCCGGCCCGCTGGGCGGTGGCCATCAGCAGGGTGTTGGCGACGGCCAGGCTGCTGCAGCCGAGCGACGTGCCGATCAGGACGACCAGGAAGATCCGGACCAGGGCGTCGTCCTCGGAGGTGGTGCGGGAGGCGTACTCGGCGCTGCTCAGCGCCCGGGCGCCGAGCGGGGCGAGGACGGCCGACGAGGTGGCGCCGGCGGTGTGGACGACCGAGGTGAGCGCCGAGGGGTCGTGCGCCCGGACGGTGCGGGTGGTCAGCAGCACGCTCGCGGTGGCGGAGCCGTCGGTGATCTCGGCGACGACCGTGACGTCCACGGTACTGCCGTCCTCGAAGGTGACCGGGACGCGGTGGCCGGTGGTCCAGCCCAGCCAGGCGGCCGTGCCGGCCTTGACCACCATGGTGTTCTCGCCGGTCAGGCCGTCCAGGGAGCCGGAGGTGACGGTCATCCGGGCGCGGGCCCCGCGGAACGCGGCCTCGCTCATCCCCACCGCGCCGACGTGGTCGGTGCCGCCGGCGTAGAGCCGGGTGGGCAGCAGCGAGGCACCGCCCGGTACGGCGGCCACGGCGGCGTCGGAGAGCCCGGGTGTGCCCTGCGGGGTGACCACCGAGGTGGCCTGCTGCCGGACGGTCTCCTCCAGCGCGTAGCCGCCGGCCCGCAGCTGGAACAGTCCGGCGATCAGCACCGCGAAACCCACCGTCACCAGCACCGGAGCGGCGGTCGAGGCGGTGCGCCGGACGGCGGTCACCGCACTCTCCCGGGCCACCGCGGCGGTGGCGCCGCGCAGCCCGGCCAGCGGCCGGCAGACCGCGCGGACGATCGGCGGGAGGACGGCGGGTGCGAACAGCATGAGCCCGACGATCAGCGCCATGGCCGCGTACAGGGCGTTGTTGATCATGCTGTCGGACTCGCTTCCGGCCGCGACCACCACCAGCCCGAGCCCGAGGGCGGTGGAGATCCCGCCGGCGATCCACCGGCCGCGGGTCATCGGCCGGTGCTCGACGGCGGCCTCGCGCAGCGCCTCCAGCGGGGCCGTCCGGGCCGCCCGGCGGGAGGCCGACCAGACCCCGAGCAGCGCGACCACCAGGCCCAGCGCGAAGGAGCCGAGCAGCGGCAGCGCCCGGAACCGTACGGTGAATCCCGCCGGCTCCAGGCCGCCCTCGACCATCAGCGCGCCCAGCGCGGGCGCCAGCAGCGCGCCGAGCAGTACGCCCGCGCCGCCGGCCGCGACGCCCACCCCGAGCGACTCGGCGTACACCGTGCGCGCGATCTGACGGGGGGTGGCGCCGATGGTGCGCAGCAGGCCGAACTCGCGCCGCCGCTGGACGATCGCGAAGGCGAAGGTGGAGGCGACCACGAAGACGGAGACGAACGCGGTCAGCCCGGCCGTCGCGGTCAGGATCTGCAGGCCGATCCAGCGGGTCTTCTCGGCGCTCCTGTCCTCCAGAGCGGTGAGCGCGGCGCCGTGCAGCACCGTCCCGTCGCCGCCCACGGCGGAGGCCGCGGCCGCGGCGACGGCCGGGACGTCGGCGCCCGGCGCGGTGACCAGGCCGATCACCCGGACCCCGGGGGCGAGCGCCTCGGCGGCGCGGTCGGACAGGTAGAGGGACGGCGGGTCGACGGTCCCGGGGGCGGCGCCGGGGACAGTCCCTGACACGAGGCCGGACACGGTGTAGCGGGCCGGGCCGGCGGCGGTGAGCAGGGTGACCGGCGAGCCGGGTGCCAGGCCCAGCGAGGCGTCCAGCACCACCTGGTGCTCGTCGGCCGGCGGGCCGCCCGCGACGAGCCGCTCGGGCCCGAACGCGGTGCCGGACCAGTTGCGGCCGCGCGGTTCCGGGCCCGGGGCGCCCACCGGCCTTCCGTCGATCACCGGCTGGGCGTAGAAGGCGCGGTCCGGCACGGCCTGGGCCACGCCCGGGACGGCGGCCAGGGCGTGCAGCAGCTCCCGGGTGCGTTCCCGCGACCAGGGCCGGCCCGGGGTGAAGGTGCCGTCGGACTGGTCGACGGCGGGGCTCTGCACCACGACCCGGGTGCCCGCGTAGCGTCGGGGCACCTCCGGTTCGGCCGAGGTGAGCACCAGGGCGGTCATGGCCAGGACCGTCACGCCCAGGCCGAGCGCGACGAAGGTGCCGAGGAGGGACGTCCAGCGGGCGCGGACGGCGGCGAGGCTCAGCATGCCGGGGCCTCCAGGGCGGCCATCCGGCCGGCGATGACCGCGGCCTCGCTGCGGCCGTGCAACTCTTCCACGATCCGTCCGTCGGCGAGCAGCAGGACGCGGTCGGCGTAGCCGGCGGCGGTCGGGTCGTGGGTCACCATGATCACGGTCTGCCGGTGGCGGTCGACGATGCCGCGCAGCAGGGTGAGGACCTCGCGCGAGGTACGGGTGTCCAGGGCGCCGGTCGGCTCGTCGGCGAACAGCACGGCGGGCCGGGTGATCAGCGCCCGGGCGATCGCGACGCGCTGCTGCTCGCCGCCGGACAATTCGCTCGGCCGGTGCCCGCCGCGGTGGCCGAGCCCCACCTCGGCGAGTGCCGTGGCGAGTTCGGCCCGGTCCGGGCGGCGTCCGGCCAGCCGCAGGGGCAGGGCCACGTTCTGTTCGGCGGTCAGCGCGGAGACCAGGTTGAAGGACTGGAAGACGAAGCCGAGGCGCTCGCGGCGCAGCAGGGTCAGCCGGGTCTCGTCCAGGCCGCCGAGTTCGGTGCCGTCGATCACCACGGTGCCGTCGGAGACCCGGTCCAGGCCGGCCGCGCAGTGCAGCAGCGTCGACTTTCCGGAGCCGGAGGGGCCCATCACCGCGGTGAAGCTGCCGCGCGGAAAGGCGACGGTCACGTCGTCCAGTGCGGTGACGGCGCGGTCGCCGGTGCCGTACTGCTTGGTCACGGCCCGCAGGAGGACCGTGTCGGTCGAGTTCGTCATGGTCCCAGGCAACCCGTCAACGGTGGGGGAGCGCAGGGGCGTTGGGGCGAGAGCAGAGGTAGTGCCAGCACCCCTGCGGCGGGCGGTGGGCGGCGGCTAGGGTCGGCAGGGTGATCGCCGTCCGCAACACCCTGGAGGCGCTGGCCCAGCGGCCGTCGGCGTTCCTCGGCTCCGTGTGGCCGTGGCGCGCGCTGGGCTTCCTGCTCGCGGGAGCCGTGGTGGGGGCGACGGTCGCCGGGCTGGCGGCGCTGGCGGTGCTGCTGTGGGGCGGCCTGGGGCCCCTGGCGGTGGCGGTCGTGCTGCCGCCGCTGGCCCTGGCGGGGCGGGCGGTGACCGGGTACGAGCGGTGGCGGCTGCGGCTGGTGCTGCCCGGGGCGGGGCCGTCCGGGCGGGTGCGGTCGGGGCGGGTGGTGCCGGGGTCGGTACCGTCAGGGTCGGTACCGTCGGGTCCGGGGCCGCGGGGCGGGGCGGAGGGGCGGCGTGGACGTGCCCGCGAACTGTTCCGGGGGCCGGCGGCCCGGCGCGACCTCGGCTACGGGCTGGTCTCCCTGCTGCTGCTCTGGTGGATCGACCTCGGACTGGTCGCGGTGGGCCTCGGCACCCCGCTGTTCCTGCTGGCCGCCCCGTTCCAGCCCACCGCGAACCCCACCGCCTCCTGGCTCGGACCGCTCGCCGGACTCGTGCTGCTCCCGGTGGCGGCCTACCCGCTGGCGGCCTGGGCGGGGGTACGGGCGGTGACCGCCCGGGCCGTGCTGGAGCCCGCCGAGAACGAGCTGACCCGAGTGGTGGCCTCGCGGGCCCGGCTGGTGGACGCGTACGAGGTGGAACGGCGACGGATCGAGCGCGACCTGCACGACGGCGCCCAGCAGCGGCTGGTCTCGCTCTCCGTCAAACTCGGCCTGGCCGGTCTCGACCTGCCCGAGGAGTCGGCCGCTGCCCGGCAGGTCCGGGAGGCCCGGGAGGAGGTGCAGACGGCGCTGCGGGAACTGCGCGAACTGATCCACGGCATCCATCCGCAGGTCCTCACCGACCGGGGGCTGGAACCGGCGGTGCGGGACCTCGCGGGCCGCTCGGCGGTGCCGGTGGACGTCGACGTCGCGCTGCCCGGGCGGCCGCCCGCCCCGGTCGAGGCCGCCGCCTACTTCGTGGTCTGCGAGGCGCTGGCGAACGTGGTCCGGCACAGCGGCGCCCGGCGCGCCTCGGTGCACGGCCGCGCGGCGGCGGACGGGCTGGTGCTGGAGATCCGGGACGACGGGGCCGGCGGCGCCGACCCGGCCGCCGGAACCGGTCTGCTGGGCATCAGCGACCGGCTCGCCGTTATCGACGGCACCCTGTGCCTGCGTTCCCCGGCCGGTGGGCCGACCGTCCTGCGAGTGGAGATCCCGTGCCGGCACTTCGGTTAGTCGTCGCGGAGGACTCGGTGCTCCTGCGGGAGGGCCTGGTCTCCCTGCTGGAGCGGTTCGGGCACACCGTGGCGGCCGCCGTCGGCGACGCCCCGGCACTGGTCGAGGCGGTCCGGGAGCACCGGCCGGACGTGGTGGTCGTCGACGTCCGGATGCCCCCGGACAACACCGACGACGGACTGCGCGCGGCCCGCCGGCTGCGCGAGGAGGATCCGCGGCTGCCCGTCCTGGTGCTCAGCCAGTACGTCTCGCAGGGGTACACCGCGGAGCTGATCTCCGCCGGCGACCGGGGCGCGGGCACCGGCTACCTGCTCAAGGACCGGATCGGCGAGGTGCGGGAGTTCGTCGCCGCCCTCACCGACGTGGCCGGGGGCGGGACGGTGGTGGACCCGGAGGTGGTCCGCCAGTTGCTGACCCGCCGGCACGACCCGCTGCAGCGCCTGAGCCCCAAGGAGCGCGAGGTGCTGGCGCTGATCGCGGAGGGCCGTTCCAACGCGGCCGTCGCCCGTCGGCTGGTGGTCACCGAGGCCACGGTGGCCAAGCGGATCGCGAGCATCTTCACCAAGCTCGACCTGCCGCAGGCGCCGGACGACCACCGCCGGGTGCTGGCGGTGCTGAGGTACCTGGGGTCGTGAGGGCCCGCCGCGGCCGTGGCTGCGGTCGGCGGCCGTCAGTTCGGCGTGGCCGTCACCAGGACACCGGGTAGCGCACCGGGTGCCTGCCGATCCGGCCGGGCAGCAGGCCGATGACGACCAGCAGCACGGTGGCCAGGACGAGCAGCGGGAGGAAGGGCACGGGGTGCGGGGCCTTGCAGGACCACGATCACGGCGGTGGCCGCGGCCGGGGAGTGCGAGAGGTGGGTGAGCATCATCGCGCCCAGCGAGAGCCCGGCGGCCACGGCCGCGCCCCAGGTGGTACTGCCGGTGACGGCCAGGGTGGCGAAGCCGATCAGGGCCGACATCAGCCGGCCGCCGATCGGGTTGCGCGGCTGCGAGATCGGCAGCGCGGGCGCTCCGTGCACCAGCGCGGCACTGGCGGCCAACGGCGGGATCAGCAGCGGTTGAATGAAAGGTAGGACGTTTTGCCTGTCGGACAGTATCCGTCCACGGCGCCGGACCACCTCGGGAACCAGAGCGAGAGTGAGCAGCCCATGACCACGCCTTCCGTCACCGTCTTCCGGGACGTCCGCCCGTACGGTGCCGACCGGGCCGTCGACCTGATCGCCGTGGACGGTCGGACCGATCAGCCCGCGCCGACCAGCGTCGCCGGGAGGTAGCCGGAGGATATGCCCAGCTCCCACCCGTGCGCCTGGACCGCGAGGGCGGCGAGGGCGATCGGGACGACCGGGAGCAGGGTGCGGGGCCGGGCCGTCGCGGGCGTGCTGTCGCGGTGGAGGGCGAGGCGGGCGGCGAGCGCCTCCTCGAAGGCGGCCCGGTCGTCGTCCAGCAGGACCCGCAGCAGCCGCTGGTCCGGGCTCAGCCCGCCGGGTGCCGCCCCGGCCGCGGCGTCCAGGCCCCGGGCGGCGGCCGCGCGCTCGTCGGCGTCCGGCTTGCGCAGAGGGACGGGACCGGGGGCGATCCACGGCGACCGATCCGTCTCCACGACGAAGAGGTACGAGCCGAGGGCCGTCATCCCGGCCAGGTCCGCGGGCTCGGAGACGGACGTCAGGTCCGAGTGGGGCAGGCCGTCGCGGACCGCGGGCGCGTAGTCCTCGACGAGCAGCGGGCCGAGCATGCGGTCGCGGTGCGGCAGCAGACCGCCGATCAGGCACATCGCGAAGGCCTCCACCCAGGTCGCGGCCGTGGGCGCGAAGTCCACGACCGCACCGAAGCGGACGTCCTCGCTGTCCAGCGTCCTGCCGATGTACGGGAAGGGGACGTCGAAGTCGCCCCGGGGGAAGCAGCCGAGCTGGAGCACGCCGAGGGCGCACTCGGCCGCCGTCCACACGGCCGCGCGGGCGTCGGCTCCGGTGAGGCCCCCGTCCTCCAGGGAGAGGGCGGCGACGTGGTCGAGCAGCTCCTCGCCCATCGCGCGGACCGACCCGATGGTCACCTCGTCCTCAAGGTCGTACCAATGGCCGAGCGCCCGGCCGCGGACATCCCCCAGGGCGTCGCGGATCCGCTGCTGGACCACGGTGTGACGCGTCACTTCCCGCACGTGCTGGTGCCTCCCCGTCGGTGGTGCGGTCCGTCGTCCCGCGTACCCGTGCTGACGGAGAGGCACGCTAGCAGCGACCACTGACGCCAGGAGCCGGCGCTCAGAGGAGGCGGGCCGCGCCGGTCTCGTGGAGGTGGACCAGGGCGTCGTAGGCCGGGCCGATCGCCAGGCGCGGCAGCGGGTCGCTGCGGAACTCCGTCCCGGCGTCGTAGGTCGGGCGGGCGGTGTCCAGCCAGGAGCGGGTGGCCGGCGGGGCGGAGCGCAGGTCGACGTCGTAGTCGCGGGGGCGCACCCGGTCGAGGACGTACTCGTTCATTCCGGCGGTGGCCGGGGGAACGGTGACCTTCTTCCAGTCGGGGGCGAACGGGGAGTCCTTGGTGAGGAACGAGCCGCGGCCGAAGGTGAGACCGATGGCGACGTAGCCCGTGCCGAGGGCGTCGCGCAGGTACTCGCCCTGGGTCCTGGGGTAGAGCTCGGGGTCGCTGCTCCGGTAACGGCAGGGAGAGTGGATCCCCCTGCCACTATCAAGCTACAGCGTGACCCGGGGCTTGCGGCAAGGCCCCCGTTGTGGCGCAGAATCCCGACCGTAAGGCCATGACCTGCGGAAACGGGAGTCGTGAAATGCGCGTGTTGATGACGACATGGGGATCGCGCGGGGATGTCGAGCCGCTGGCGGGGCTGGCGGCGGCGCTGCGGGGGCTCGGCGCGGAGGTGCGGGTGTGCGCGCCGCCGGACGAGGAGTTCGCGGCCCTGCTGGCGAGGGTCGGGGTGCCGCTGGTGCCGCTCGGCCCGTCGGTGCGCTCGATCGTCGCCGGTCCTGAGCTGCCGACGGCGGAGGACGCGTTCCGGCTGGCCCGCGAGCTGGTCGCCGCGAGGTTCGAGACGCTGACCGCGGCGGCCGAGGGCTGCGACGTGCTGCTGGCGACCGGCCTGATGCCGGCGGGGGCGCGGGACGTCGCGGAGAAGCTCGGCCTCCACTACGTGCTGGCCTGCTTCCACATCTTCGGACTGCCCTCGCGGCACTTCCGTCCCGGCCGGCGGCCGGGCACGCCGTCCCCGCAGGACGAGACCGACTACCGGAAGCTCTGGGAGCAGGACGCCCAGCGGGTCAACGGGCTGTACCGGGAGGCGCTCAACGACCACCGGGCGGCCATCGGTCTGCCGCCGGTGCAGAACGTCCGCGACCACGTCTTCACCGAGCGGCCGTGGCTGGCGGCGGATCCGACCCTGTGCCCGTCGGAGGGCATGACGGAACTCGACGTGGTGCCGACCGGGGCGTGGATCTTCCCCGACGACCGCCCGCTCCCGGCCGACCTGGAGGCGTTCCTGGACGCCGGTGAACCACCCGTGTACGTCGGCTTCGGCAGCATGGCCGCGCATGCCCCGGAGGGCATCGCGCGGGTGGCCGTCGAAGCGAGCCGTGCGCACGGCCGCCGGGTGCTGCTCGCCCGGGGTTGGGCCAGGCTCACCCCGATCGACGACCGCGAGGACTGTCACGTCGTCGGCGAGGTGAACCAGCAGGCCCTGTTCCGCAGGGTGGCCGCCGTCGTCCACCACGGCGGCGCCGGCACCACGACGACCGCGGCCGTGGCGGGCGTGCCGCAGGTGGTCGTCCCCCGGATCGCCGACCAGCCGTACTGGGCCGCCCGGGTCGCCGAGTTGGGCATCGGCGCGGCCCACCTCGACCGGACGCCGACCGTAGACTCGCTCTCCGCCGCGCTCGGTACGGCCCTGGTGCCCGGGACCCGGGCGCGGGCGGGGGCCGTGGCCGGCGGCATCCGTACCGACGGGGCAACGGTGGCCGCGAGGCTGCTGTTCGAAGCCGTGGGCCGGAAGGTGCCCGCCGGGTCCGGGTGAGTGTCCGGGGAGCCGGGCCGCGCAGGTGCCGGGTGAACGGCGGTGCGGGCCGGGTGAACGGTGGCGCCCGGTGAACGGCGGTGCGGGCCGGGTGGGTTCGATTCCGGATCGGCCTCCTTCCGATCGAACAGGGGTGGTTGTCGGCCCGCGCACGGCCGGTTCCGGCATTGATCCGGCGACCGGCGGCCGGGTGTCGGCAGGGTCGGTTAGGGTGCCCACTTGCGCGCCCGGTCACCGCAGGCCATGCGCGAGGGGAGGGCGGCATGACCGACGGCACGCACGGGGGAGTGGGACAGGACGGGGACGGCATCCAATGGCTCGCCGAGATCGGCCGGCCGGCCACGGGTCGACCGTCAACGGGACGCCGGTCAACCGGCCGACCGTCAACGGCCGGACCCGACCCGGACGGTGAGGTCGGCGGCGTCGTCTTCGCCCGGGGGATCACGCCCCAGGAGCTCGCCCGCCGGATGGGCGCCGACCCGGCCACCGCGACCGAGCCGATCAGCGACACCGAGATCCGGGACCTGGACATCGAGGTCTACCGCCCCGGTGACGACGGCGACGGTGTGATCCGGGTCGGCGAGTGCGCCGGCTGGTCGTTCGCGATCGAGTACGGCGACTCCACGGGCGGCGAACTGCTCATCGAGATAGCGCGCGACGGCGTCGAGGTGGTGCACTTCCGCCCGATGCCGGAGCAGCGGCCGGCCCTGCTCGACTACGCCCGGGACGGCGCCGTGCTGTGCGGCTTCGGCCTGGGCGAGGAACGCTGGCGCTGGGGCCAGGAGCCGGACCTGCTGGTGCCGGACCTGGTCGCCGCCGGAGTCCTGGAGGCCGACGGCGTGACCCCTCGCGACCCCGGGCGCGAGCCCGAAGGGGCCGCCCTCCGCCGCGCCCTCGGTGCCGTCGAGCGGCGCTTCGGGCTGAGCCTGCCCCGGGCCGCCCTCGGCGGGCTGCGCCTGCCGGCGTACGCGGTGCGGGGAACCCCGGGCATGGCGCTGCGCTGAGGGGCTGCTGCGCCGGCGACCCGCGGCACCGATGGCCCGCGAAGCGTTGACGCAGGCGCGGAGGAGGGCCCGGCAGACGAAGGGCAGGGCGAACGGCGGACGCGGGAGCGGCGGGAACGGCAGCGACAGGAACGGCAGACGCGGGAGGGACAGGAACGAGAGCGGCAGGCGCGGAAGCGACGGGAACAGGGTGGTCACGGCAGGGTTCCTTTCCGGGCCCCACCGGCGGGGCCCCGATGGCCGTCATCCTTGCGCGCCGGCTGCTCGTCGCACATGTGCCGATCGGGAGGTTCCCGAGGCGCAATTCCTGCCCTGGCCCTGCCGATCGGCAGGGCCAGGGCAGGACGGGGGCCGGGGGAGACGCGCCCCCACCGTCGTCGCGAGCCTCCGCAGCCGGGCCGTGGGCCCCGTCCTTCACCCGGTGGGCCGGTGGAATCCGGTTCGGCGCACGCCCCCGTCCAGGGGGTTCCACCAGGCATCCGCGGGATCCGGCCCCTAGGGTCTGTGGTGCGTCGACGAACCGAGCGCCGGGCGTACGCCGTCCCGCCGAGCGCCGGGGCGTCCGGCCGGCCCGAGGCCGCGTGCCGGGTGCCCGGCCGACCCGAGAGGTGGACCCACCCCATGCACACCGTCGTCCGCGGCGCCGGAGCGTTCGGCCTGGCCGCCCTGCTGCTCACCGCCGCCACCGGCTGCCAGGGCGACGGCTCCTCCGCCGCCGAGCCCGCGCCCACCTCCGCGGCCGGCGGCGCGGGGACGGGGACCGGCGCCGCCACCGGAGCGGCCGCCCAACAGCTGGACTGGCACGCCTGCTCCGCCCCCATCAGCGCCCAGGGCAGCGGCACCGCGCCCGCCGCCGAGGACTGGCAGTGCGCCACCCTCAAGGCCCCGCTGGACCACGGCACACCGGACGGTACGACGATCGACCTCGCACTGATCCGCAGCCGGGCCAAGGATGAGGAGCACCGGATCGGCTCGCTGCTGTTCAACTTCGGTGGCCCCGGCGCCTCCGGCGTGGCCACCCTGCCCGCCCTCGCCGCGAGCTACAGCTCCCTCAACTCCCGCTACGACCTGGTGAGTTTCGACCCGCGCGGAGTCGGCGCCAGCGCCGGGGTGACATGCCTGGACGACCGGGCGATGGACGCCGCCACCGCCGCCGACAGCACCCCCGAGACCCCCGAAGCGGTGAAGGCCCTGGACGCCGACAACGCGGGCTTCGCCGCCGCCTGCGAGCACAACTCCGGCGCGGTGCTGCCGTACGTGGACACCGAGAGCGCGGCGCGCGACCTGGACCTGATGCGGCAGGTTCTGGGCGACCAGAAGCTCTCCTACTTCGGCTTCAGCTACGGCACCCAGCTCGGCGGCGTCTACGCGCACCTGTTCCCGCAGCAGGTCGGACGGATGGTGCTGGACTCGGTGGTCGACCCGACCAAGGACCCGCAGCAGTCCGCGCTCGGCCAGGCCCAGGGCTTCCAGCTCGCCCTCGGCGACTTCATGAAGGCCTGCGCCGCCCAGGCCGGGACCGCCTGCCCGACCGGTGCGGGCGGCGACGACGGCACCGCGAAGGTCGAGGCACTGGTGCAGAAGCTGGCGCAGTCGCCGCTGCCCACCAAACAGGGGCGGCAGCTCACCGAGAGCCTGGCCGTCACCGGCATCGTGGGCGCCCTGTACAGCCAGGAGACCTGGCCCGCGCTGGCCGCCGGGCTCACCGAGGCGATGGAGCTGGGGACCGGCGACACGCTGCTCCAGCTCGCGGACGGGCTGAACGGGCGCGACGCGCAGGGGCACTACAACAACCTGAACGCCGCGAACCGGGCGATCAACTGCGTGGACGCCCGGCAGCGCTACTCCGACCAGGACGTGCAGCAGCAGCTGCCGCAGTTCCGCGCCGCCTCCCCGGTGTTCGGGTCCTTCACCGCCTGGGGCCTGACCGCCTGCACCGGCTGGCCCGTCCCGGGCAGGGCCGCCCACCCGGAGGTCTCCGCGCCGGGCGCCGCCCCGGTCCTGGTGGTCGGCACCACCGGCGACCCGGCGACCCCGGTGGAGGGCGCCCGCACGATGGCGCAGCAGCTCGGCGCGGGCGTCGGCGTCACCGTCACCCTGCAGGGCGAGGGGCACGGCGGCTACAACACCGGCAACCCGTGCCTGAAGCAGACCGTGGACGCCTACCTCCTGGACGGCACGGTGCCGGCGGACGGGACGACGTGCGGCTGAGCGGCCGGGCGGTGGGAAAGTGGCCCACTGCGGCAGCTGTCGATTGGCTCTGGAGAGTGGGCCACTCGGTCCACTAGCCTCTCCGGTGTGACGAACGATGTGACGAACGATATGACGACCGGCGCGCCCGCCCAGCACCTCGACCAGCACCTCGACAACGGCCACCGGGCCGACAGCGACACCGTCAAGGTCGACTTCTACTTCGACCCCGTCTGCCCCTTCGCCTGGATAACCTCCCGGTGGATCCTGGAGGTCGATCGGCAGCGCGAACTCGACCTGAACTTCCGGGTGATGAGCCTGTCCGTCCTCAACGAGGGCCGCACCGACCTGCCCGAGCGCTACCAGCGCCTGATGACCACCGGCTGGGGCCCCGTGCGGGTCTGCATCGCCGCCGCCGAACAGCACGGCCCGCAGGTGCTGCGCGAGCTGTACACCGAGCTCGGCACCCGACTGCACGACCAGGACCGCGAGGCCGACGACGCCGTCATCCGCGAGGCGCTCGTGGCAGCGGGGCTGCCGGAGGAGCTGGCCGAGGCGGCGAACAGCACCGCGTACGACGAGGCCCTGCGCAAGAGCCACCACGAGGGCATGGACCCGGTCGGCGAGGAGGTCGGCACGCCGACCATCCACGTGGACGGCGTCGCCTTCTTCGGCCCGGTGCTGAGCGCCATCCCGCGCGGCGAGGACGCCGTACGGGTCTTCGAGGGCGTGCGGCTGCTGGCCGGGTACCCGAAGTTCTTCGAGCTCAAGCGGACCCGGACGGGCGGACTCGACTTCTCCTGAGCCACCCCGGCGGAGGCCGCGCCGTGCCCGCACCGAGCCCGCGCCGAGCCCGCGCCGTGCCCGCACCGAGCCCCACGGAGGACTGCCGCGGGCCCGGCCTCCGGCCCGTCAGCCCCGGCGGCGCTGCTTGATCCTGATCGGCCCCGACCGGGGGTGGCCGATCACGGTCAGCACCGGGGCGCCCGGCTCCGCCTGCTCGGCGGCCTTGTTGACGATGTTTCCGGTGTTGGTGCTCGACGGGTCGATGCGTACGCCCCAGCCGCGCGGGACGATCAGCCGGATGTGGCCCATGCCGGTCGACGCCTCGACCGTGATCTCCTGGTGGGGGCACACGGCCTCGGTGAAGTCGACCGTGAGCAGCGAGATCTTGGTCTCCGCGACGATCCGGCGGGGCACGGACCAGCGGCCGCTCTGCACCATGTTGTTCATCCGGGGCCGGAGCGTGAGGACCTCCTCCGCCGCGGACGCGTCCCGGGCCTCCACCCGGCCGCCGAGGTCGGCCACCAGGATGTCGAGTTCGCCGTACGTCCGCGCGGCGTAGGTGCGGTCGAGCCGCTCCTCCAATTCCCCGAGGTCGATGCGGCCGTCACCGGCGGCGACCCGCAACTGCTCGGCCACCGCCTCCCGGTCGCTGTCCCCGGCCCGGGGTTCCACGGCGGCCTCGGGCGTCTTGTGCAGGGCTGGCAGTTCCTCGTTGACCATGCGGCTACTCTAGGTCACGAATCGTCCTGGTGGGCGGCTCGATCGCCAACTCCGCACGGCCCGAGGATCCTTGAGCGCGCCCGGAGGAGCGGCCGAAGAAGCGGCCGGCGGGGGACGGCCGGAGGGGGCGGCCGAGGACGCGGGTCGAAGGGCCGTCGAGGACGCGGCCGCCTCGGCCGGAGCGGCCGGGCGAAGGCTTCGCCGGGTGCGGTGGAAGCGCCCGGCAGGCTTCCGCGAACCCGTTCGCGACGGCCCGCCCCCACGTGCCGGACCGGCCTTCGGCGTGCCCGAGTCCGCCTTCCGTGCCCGATGCCGTGCCCGACGCCGAGCCCGACGCCCGAGCCCGACGCCCGAGCCCGATCCGGCGCTGCGGGCCGTGGCGCCGAGCGGGTCGTTCTCCCCCGAGTGGACCGTTGCCACCCCCTTCGGGCTCCCGTCCGGGCCCGGACCGTCCGACCATGGAGGGGCGGAGGCTGTTCGGCCCCCCGAGAGGCGGTGAGCGTGGATGATCGTACGAATCCGGCTGCGCGCTGTCCGTCACTCCGCGACTCCACCTGGTCCCGGTTCCAGCCCCGGCCCGGACCCCGGCGCCGACCGCGGCTCCGACCCGGGCCCCGGTTCCGACCAGGGCCCCGGCGCCGACCGGGGCTCCGACCCGGGCCCGCGCCCGAGGCAGAGCTGGGGCCAGCCGCGAGGCCCGAGCCCCGGCCAGGGCCGGAACCAAGGACCCGGTCAGGGGCCCGGCCAGGGCCGCAACCAGGGCCCCGGCGGTCCGGCCAAAGCTCCGCCTCCGCCGTCGTGGCGCCGCTGGCTGCTGCCCGTCGCGGTGCTGGTCACGCTGCTCCTGCTGGTGCTCTTCTCCAGTTCCGGCAAGCCCGGCACGCGCTACGGCTACTCCGACTTCGTGAGCCGGGTGGACTCCGGCCAGGTGCAGACCGTGAACGTCAGTGACACCGGCGGGGTGAGCGGCACGCTCAAGGACGGCACCCACTTCACCAGCCAGATCCCCACCGCCCTGGACACCTCCCAGCTCAGCGGCGCGCTCGCCGACCACCACGTGACGGTCACCGGCAGCCGGAGCAGCAGTGGCTCGATCTGGTCGACCCTGCTGCTGTTCCTGCCGCTGCTGATCTTCGGTGCGCTCTTCCTCTGGTCCGGCCGGATGGCCGCCCGCTCGCTGGGCGGCGGTCTGAGCGCCATCGGGCGGTCCCGGGCCAAGATCATCGAGGCCGAGCGGCCGGACACCGGGTTCGCCGACGTGGCCGGGTACGAGGGGGTGAAGCAGGAGGTCAGCGAGGTGGTCGACTTCCTGCGCAGCCCGGAGCGGTACGCCGCCGCCGGGGCCAAGGGACCACGTGGGGTGATCATGGTCGGGCCGCCGGGCACCGGCAAGACCCTGCTCGCCCGGGCGGTCGCCGGCGAGGCCTCGGTGCCCTTCCTCTCGGTGACCGGCTCCGGCTTCGTGGAGATGTTCGTCGGCGTCGGCGCCTCCCGGGTCCGCGACCTCTTCGACGAGGCCCGCAAACGCGCACCGTCGATCATCTTCATCGACGAGATCGACGCCGTCGGCGGCCGGCGCGCGGGCGGCACCCGGTTCGGCGGCAACGACGAGCGCGAGCAGACCCTGAACCAGCTGCTCGCCGAGATGGACGGCTTCGACCAGAGCACCGGCATCGTCGTCATCGCCGCCACCAACCGCCCGGACGCCCTCGACCCGGCCCTGCTGCGCCCCGGCCGCTTCGACCGGCAGGTCACCGTCCCGCTGCCCAACCAGGCCGAGCGGGCCGCCATCCTCGCCGTGCACTCCCGCGGCAAGACCCTGTCCCCGGACGTCGACCTCGGACGGCTCGCCCGCGGCACCCCCGGCTTCTCCGGCGCCGACCTCGCCAACCTGGTCAACGAGGCCGCCATCAACGCCGTGCGCGCCGACCGGGCCACCCTCACCGCCGACGACCTCGACACCGCCCGCGACCGGGTGCTGCTCGGCCGCCGGGAGTCCTCCAACGCGCTGCTGCCCGAGGAGCGGCACGCCGTCGCGGTGCACGAGTCCGGGCACGCGCTGATGGCCGCGCTGTGCGAGCGCGCCGACCCGGTCGCCAAGGTGACCATCCTCCCGGCCGGCGTCGCCCTCGGCGCCACCGAGCAGCTGCCCGAGGCCGAGCGGCACCTGTACAGCGAGGGCTACCTGACCGACCTGCTCACCGTCCAGCTCGGCGGCCGCGCGGCGGAACTGGTGGTCTTCGGCGAAGGCTCCACGGGCGCCGCCAACGACCTCGCCAACGCCACCTCGGTCGCCACCCGGATGGTCCGGGAATTCGGCCTCTCCCCGGAGCTCGGGCCGGTCGGCTACTCCAGCGGCACCCCGCACTACCTCGGCGACAACCCCGAGGACCTGCTGCGCCGCCCGTACTCCGAGCAGACCCAGCGCGCCGTGGACGAGGCGGTGGCCGGCCTGCTGCGCCAGGCCGAGCGGCGGGCCCTCGGCCTGCTCACCGAGCACCGGCACCACCTGGACGAGCTGGCGGCGCTGCTGGTGGCCCAGGAGACGGTGGACGGCGCGGTGGTGCTCGACATCCTGACGCACCCGGCGCCGGGCCCCGAGCGGCCGGTCTCGCTGCGGAAGCCGGACGGGCCGGCGGACGTGGACGGGCCCACGAACGCGGACGGCCCGGGGGAGCCCGCCGGCCCGGGGGGAACCCCCCGCCCGTGACGGCCGCATCGTCGGTGGTCGTATCCTCGTGACCGCGCCACCCACCACCGTCCCGAGGAGTCGGAATGACCGAGCCCCTGCCCGCCGACGTCCAGCGGGAGATCGCCCGTGCCCTCGGGGTCGCGCCCGTGCCGGACCCCGCGACGGAGGCCGAGCGCCGGGTGGAGTTCCTGGCCGACCAGGTGCGGACCAGCGGCGCGCGGAGCCTGGTGCTGGGCATCAGCGGCGGTGTCGACTCCACCACCGCCGGACGGCTCTGCCAGCTCGCCGTCGAGCGGCTGCGGGCCGAGGGCCGCCAGGTGACCTTCACCGCGATGCGGCTGCCGTACGGTGTCCAGGCGGACGAGGCGGACGCCCAGCTCGCGCTCGGCTTCATCCGCGCCGACGAGGTGCTGACCGTCGACGTCAAGCCCGCCACCGACGGCGCGCTCGCCGCTCTGAAGGCCGCCGGCCTGACCTACACCGACCACGGCCACGAGGACTTCGTCGGCGGCAACGTCAAGGCCCGCCAGCGGATGGTGGTCCAGTACGCGGCGGCGGGCGCCAAGGGCGGGCTGGTCGTCGGCACCGACCACGCGGCCGAGGCCGCCGTCGGCTTCTTCACCAAGTTCGGCGACGGCGCGGCCGACGTGATGCCGCTGTCCGGCCTGACCAAGCGGCAGGTGCGGGCGATCGCCGAGGCGCTGGGCGCACCGGCCGAGCTGGTCAAGAAGGTCCCGACCGCGGACCTGGAGAACCTCGCCCCCGGCCGCCCCGACGAGGACGCCCTCGGGGTCGGCTACGACGAACTGGACGACTTCCTGGAGGGCCTGCCGGTCAGCGAGGACGTCTTCCGCACCGTCCTGGGCCACTACCGCCGCACCGAGCACAAGCGCAACCTGCCGGTCGTCCCGCCCGTGGCATGACCGGCCCCGACGGGCGCGCCGCCGGGGCCGTCCTCGGAGCCGCCGTCGGCGACGCCCTCGGCGCCCCCTACGAGTTCGGCCCGGCCGGCGCCTTCTCCGCCCGCTTCCCGGACACCCCCGGTGACCTGGTGGCGGGCGGCGGCTGGGGGCTCGGCGCGGCCACCGACGACACCCAGATGGCCGTCCTGGTCGCCGAGTCCCTGATCGAGCGGGGAAGCCTGGACCTCCCGGACGTCTTCGACCGGTTCCGCCGCTGGGCCGCCGCCGACCCCTCGGACATCGGCATCCAGACGGAAGCCGTCCTGACCAGCGGCCTGCCCTGGGACCTCGCCGCCGCCGTCCACTTCAACACCACGCTGCGCGCCGCCGGCAACGGTGCCCTGATGCGCGCCTCGACCTCCGCCGTCGCGTTCGCCCACGCCGGACGGCGGGCCACCATGGACGCGGCCCGGCGCATCGCGGCGCTGACCCACGGGGACGGGGCCGCCTGGGAGGGCTCGGCGATCTTCCACGAGCTCGTCCGGCTCGCGCTGCACGGCGCCGACCCGCTGGCCGAGCTCCCCGCCGTCCTCGCCCACGTCGACCCCGGCCACCGGGAGCGCTACGCCACCGTCCTCGCCCCCGACTGGCACCCGGAGCGCGCCACCGAGGCCAACGGCGCGGTATGGCCCTGCCTCGGCTCGGCGGTCTGGGCGCTGCGCACCACCGAGGGCTTCGAGCAGGCGCTGCGCGCCGCGATCGACCTCGGCGGGGACACCGACACCGTGGCCGCCGTCACCGGCGGCCTGGCCGGTGCCAGGTACGGCCTGGCGGCGATCCCGGAGCGCTGGACCGGGCCGCTGCACGTCGAGCTGCCCGGGTTCGGCGGGCGGGTGCTCCGCGCGCCCGAACTGCTCGACCTGGCACGGAGGTTGACGGCCTGGGAGGCCGGTGGCGCGGATCGGGGCAACGGGGGTTCCCGCCGGCACGACCAGTAACGCGGTGCCCAGGGGCGGCGGCATCGGCAGGGCGGGCGTTCGAGGGGTTGAGGGGCCTTCGGGAACGGACCTCAGGGGAGGAGCGAGCCGATCGGGGCCCCGGCGCCAGGGGATGAGCGACGAGCGTCCCCGGCCACGGTGCCGGGGTGCGGCGTGGGGGCCAAGGGGCGGGGCTGCCACGATGGGGGCGTGCGGCCCGATCCGGGGTCGGCGCGACCGGCGTGCGGCCGGTTGACGAGCGGGGGACGAAGTGATGACGGTGGATCGGCTCGCAGTGGTGTCCGGTGGCGGTACCGGGATAGGCCGGGCGATCGCGGCGCGGTTGGCCGGGGGCGGGCACCGGGTGGTGATCCTGGGCCGCAGGCCGGCCGTGCTGGAGCAGGCCCGGGAGGAGATCGAGCGGACCGCCGGTCCGGGGCGGGTCGTGCCGGTCGCGGCCGATCTGACCGACCCGGCGGCGGTCGAGGCGGCGGCGGCCCGGATCACCGGACTCGGGCCGGTGGACGTGCTGGTGAACAACGCGGGCGCGATCGTCACCCCGCCGGCCGACGGCAGTCTGGGCGCGCTGGCCGCTTCCTGGCGGCGGGACCTGGACGGCAACCTGCTCACCGCCGTGCTGCTGACCACCGCGCTCCAGGACGGGCTGCGCCGTCCCGGCGGCCGGCTGGTGGTGGTCAGTTCGGCCGCGGCCCAGCGCGGTGGCGCGGGCCCGCACTCGGCGGGCTCGTACGCCGCCGCCAAGGCCGCGCTGCACGGCTGGGCGTTCGGTCTGGCCCGGCAGTTGGGGCCGGACGGGATCACGGTGAACGTGCTCGCGCCCGGTTACATCGAGGACACCGAGATCTTCGGGGCCGGCTGGAGCGAGGAGTTCCACGCCCGGAAGGTCGCGGACACCCTGGTCGGTCGGGCGGGCACCCCGGCCGATGTGGCCGAGGCGGTCGCCTACCTCGCCTCCCCGGCCGCCGGGTACCTGACCGGTCAGGTGATCGGACTCAACGGCGGTGCGGTGCTGGGACGTTGAGTCCGAGCCTCGGGGAGCGGCCGGTCAGTCCCCGTCGGCGTCGGGCTCGGAGGCCGGGCTGGATGCGGCGCGGAGGGCGAGCTTGGCCTCGGCGGTCGTCCAGTCGGTGGCGATCGCCTGCTGGGCGGCGGCCAGGGTGACCTGGCCCTTGCAGATCGCGGTGTGGAGGTGGGTCTCCACCGAGTCCTTGGGGTTGTTCGGGCCCTTGCCGGGGACGTGGCCGGGGGAGGGCGGCTGGACCCACAGGTTGCGCGGGTCGTTGGGGTCGCCGCCGAGTTGGAGGCTGATCAGGTGGTCGTACTCGGCGTCGCCCATCGGGCCGTCGTAGCCGTAGGACTTGGCGTTCTCGGCCTTCTCCTTGCCCGTGATGTTCGACGGCGGGCGGATGGTCGAGGTGTAGCCGCCCTGCTTGCAGATGGTGTCCTTGAGGTTGCCCTGGTTCACCGCCGGGCTGATCGCGCCCGGGGTGCAGGAGGCGTCGGGCAGCGGCTGCTTGTCCGCGGTGTAGCGGTAGTGGCAGCTGCCCGGCGCGGGCTGCGGCTGGACGTCGTAACTCGCCTTCGGGCCGGGGCCGGTGACGATCGCGGCGGCCAGGGGCGGGGCGGCCGCCGCGGCATCACCCGCAGCGGCCGGGGCGGAGGCGGAGGCGGACCTGGCCCCCTTGGCGGCGTGGTCGCCGCCGGGCGAGCAGCCTGCGGCTGCGGCGGCGAGCAGGACGGCCGCGGCCATGGCCGGGGCGCGGCGGGCGGGAGCCGGCACGGGGTTCCTCCCTCGGGGGTGGGCGTGGGCGGCGGCCGCCGGACGGGCCGGTGCCGCGCCAGCGGACCCTACCGTGTCCGCGGGGCCGTTGGGGTGACGCCACGTGCGGCGCGGGAAGCCTTCGCAGGGCGTGCGGAACCGTTTCCGCGGCGGAGGTGGATCCGGCCGCCGCCGATGGCCGGTTCCGGTTCTGTCGATGCCGTGAAGGGGCTGTGTCCGGACGGAGCCGGGCAGAGTGCGACCGAACCGCTTCGCCGTCCGCGGGCCGTGTCGTAGCCTGACGCGGACGCGGCAGGGCCGCGATCCGACCGGCGGGAGGGGAAGCATGAACAGGCTTGTGCGCAAAGCACGTTGGCTTGGAGCGGTGGCGGCGGCAGGGGCGCTGCTGCTGACCGGGACGGAGACCGCGGCCGCGGCGCCCGAGGGCCCGCCGGTCAGCGCGGCCCGGGCCGTCCCGACGGCGGACACCCTGGCGTTCGGCGGCACGGCCGAGTCGTTCGCCGTCGTCCCGGACGGCAGCCGCGTCTACGCGGTGGTCGGCCACGCCGTCGACCCCGGCCACTCGGCCCGGGTCGTCCGCAGCATCGACACCCGTACCGGGGCGAGCACCGACCTGCTCACCGTCACCGGCTTCGACAGCGTCGGCCGTCCGACCGTCAGCCCGGACGGCAGCCGGGTCTACGTGACCGTCGACTGGGACCTGCTGACCTTCGACGCCGCGACCGGACAGCAGCTCGCCCGGGTCGCCACGCCCGACCAGCCCCGCCCCGGGGCCATGACCAAGGGCGCGCTGAACGGGGTGACCGTCAGCCCGGACGGAACCCGGGTGTACCTGTCCCAGTACGGCCCCTGGGGCGTGCGCCTGGGCAGCCGGGCCGGCCGCGTCCTCGCCTACGACCCCGCCACCCGGACCTTCACCGGCGGCGTGACCCTCACCGGCTACACCGTCGGCCGGGTGGTGCTCGGCCCCGACGCCACCGACGCCTGGGTCGGCACCGCGGACAACCTCTACCACCTGGACGTCGAGGGCGCCGCCCCGGAGGTCATCGATCCGGTGGCGGACTTCGGCTCCGCCGAGGAGATCGTGCTCGCCGCCGACGGCCGCACCGTCTACGCGAGCGGCTACCGCGACTACGGCACCGTCACCGCCGACATCCTGGACCCGGAGACGAACACCTTCCGGTCCGCCTTCGGCCTCGGGGCCTTCGCCGACGGCCCCCAGCTGCTCGGGACGAGCCCGGACTCCGGCCGGGTCCACGTGTTCACCGGCGCGAGGACCCCGCAGGCCGCACTGCTGTCGTACGACCCCGCGACCGGCGCGGCCGTTCCCGGCGAGACCGTCACCGGCTTCGGCCTGGACTCCGTCGTCCAGGTCCAGCTCGGCGCGGACGGCCGCACCCTCTACCTGGCCGGGCTCAAGGGCGGGGACTCCGTCCTGCGGACCGTCCGCTTCTAGGGACCCGCCGAGCGGCGCCCGACGAGAACGGGCCCGACGAGAACGGGCCCGACGAGAACGGGCCCGACGAGAACGGGCCCGGCAGCCGGCGCCGGAGCGCCGCCGTGCCGGGCCCGGGGAGGGCGGGTCAGCGGGCCTGGGCGGCCTTCGCCTCCTTGGCGGCGGCCGCGGCGGCCGCGGCGGCCTCCTTCTCGTGCTTCTCCTTGATCCGGGCGGTCTCCTTGCGGAGGTCCACCTGGTTGGCGCGCTCGTGCTGGAGCCAGAGCGGGTTCTCGGCCCGGAGGGCCTCGATCTGCTCGGTGGTCAGCGCCTCGGTCACGCCGCCCCGGGCCAGGCCGGAGATCGAGATGCCGAGCCGGGCGGCGACCACCGGGCGGGGGTGCGGGCCGTTCTTGCGCAGGTCCTGGAGCCACTGCGGCGGCTCGGCCTGCAGCGCGTTCAGCTCCTCGCGGGAGACCACGCCCTCCTGGAAGTCGGTCGGCGCGGCGTCGAGGTAGATCCCCAGCTTCTTGGCCGCCGTGGCCGGCTTCATGGTCTGGCTGGTCTTCTGCTTGAGCGATGTCATGGTGACAAGGGTAAGGGAGTGCGCGGGCGCTCCCGGTCACGGTCGGTAGCCTTGCCCTGTGACAGACATGCAGGTGAACCCGACCTTCCGGCTCGTGTACGTCCCGGGCGTGACCCCCGGCAAATGGGTCCGGGTCTGGGAGGAGCGGCTCCCGGACGTGCCGCTGGACCTCCTCGCGGTCGCGTCCGGCGAAGCCGAGCGGACCCTCCGCGAGGGCGGCGCGGACGCCGGGCTGGTCCGGCTGCCGGTCGACAAGGACGTGCTGAGCGCGATCCCGCTCTACACCGAGACCACCGTCGTGGTCTTCCCCAAGGACCACTGGCTCGCCGCCGCCGAGGAGGCCTCGGTGGCGGACCTGGCCGATGAGGTGGTCTTCCACCCGCTCGACGACACCCTGGGCCTCACCGCCGACACCCTGCCGGGGCGCCCCGCCGTAGCCCGTCCGGACAGCACCGCGGACGCGGTCGAGCTGGTCGCGGCGAACGTCGGCGTGCTCCTGGTGCCGCAGTCCCTGGCCCGGCTGCACCACCGCCGGGACCTCACCTTCCGGCCGGTGGCGGACGTGCCGCAGTCCCAGGTGGCGCTGTCCTGGCCGCAGGAGCGGACGACGGACCTGGTGGAGGAGTTCATCGGGATCGTCCGCGGCCGCACGGTCAACAGCTCGCGCGGCCGCGGGGCCGGGCAGGCGGCTCCGGAGGCGCAGCCGAAGAAGGCGGCGGCGGGCCGGGGCAAGCCGCAGCCGCAGCGGGCCGGCGGGCAGAAGAGCGGTGCGCAGAAGGCGGGCGGCCAGAAGTCCGGCGGGCAGCGGGCCGGGGCGCCGAAGGCCGGGGGAGCCAAGGCCGGCGGGCGGGGCGCGGCGGCCCGGCGCGGCAGGCCCAAGCGGTGACCGTGGCGTAGCGTCTGCCCCGTTCGCAGCGGTCGAGGCGGGAGGAGCGGGGCAGTGTGGCACGACCTGATGGCCGTCCAGATTCCGGTCGTGGAGAAGGTCCTCCGCACGATCGCCGTCTACGTGCTGATCCTGGTGCTGTTCCGGCTCGCCGGGAAGCGCGGGCTGGCGGGGCTGAACACCTTCGACATCGTGGTGGTCTTCCTGCTCTCCAACGTGGTGCAGAACGCCATCATCGGCAATGACAACAGCCTGCTCGGCGGCGCGATCGGGGCGGTGACCCTGATCGCGGTGAACGCCGCCGTCACCCGCTGGCTCGCGCGCGACCCGAGGGCCGCCCGGATCCTGGAGGGCCGGCCCACCACCGTGGTGAAGGACGGCAAGCTGGTCGCCGGCGCGCTGCACAGCCTGGCGCTGCGCCCGTCCGAGCTGGAGCACGCCATCCGGATCCAGAACGGCGACAAGGTCGGCGACGTCGCCCGGGCCCGGCTGGAGCCGGACGGACAGCTGCTGGTCTCCCTCAAGGCGGGCGAGCAGAGCGCCACCCGGAGCGACGTCGAGGACCTGCGGCGCCGGCTGGAGGAGATCGAGCGGCTGCTCACCGCCATCGCCGCCGACCGGCGCCCGCCCGGCTGACCGCCGCCCGGGCCTCCGGCCCCCGCCCCGACAGGCCCCGGAACCGACAGGCCCTGGAACCGACAGGCCCTGGAACCGGGAGGCCCTGGAGAGCCGGGGGCCGGTCACGGGTGGACGTCGGCCGGCCGCTCGGCCCCGGCACGCCGGCGGCGCGAGGCGCCGAGGGCCACGGCGGCGGCCAGGGCGAAGCCGAGGGCGGCGGCGAGGAGGTGCCCGACGGTGGTGAAGCCCGGGAGGGGGCCGGGCCAGTCGCCGCCGGAGAGCGGCCAGGCGACGACGAAGGCGGCCCAGGGCAGCCGGGCCCAACGGGGCACGGCGAGGGTGGCGAGGGCGAGGACGGTCTGGGCGCCGTAGCTGATGCCGTAGTCCGAGGCCCCGCGGACGCTCTCCGGGTACCAGCCGTGGCGCAGGGCGAGCAGGATCACCGCGGCGGTGATCAGGGTGGCGCCGATGTGCCCGCCGAGGAACACGGCGGCGGCGCGCAGGCCGCCGAAGCGGCGCTCGGTCCAGGCGAGGCAGCAGCAGACGCCGAGGCCCAGGGTGATCAGGGTGCTGCCGAAGCCGGTGGAGAGGATCTCGGTGAGGGTGCCGTCGAAGAGCAGCGCGCTGCCGAGCAGGGCACCGACCGGGTGGTCGTGCAGGTTGTCGAGGTTGGTGCTGATGTGGTCGCGCAGCGCGTCCGCGCGGTCCGCGGCGAGCAGGTTCTCGACCCAGACGTGCCCGAGCAGGAGCAGGACGACGTAGCCGAAGGTCAGTGGCGAGCGGCGCGGGTACGTCCGGGCGGCGCGCAGCAGCCCGGTCAGGAGCCCCGAGGGGGTTCGAGCGTTCATGGTCTGGTGGCGTCCCGGTCGAGCGGAGTGGTTCCGGCCGGCGCCCGTGCGGCCGGCCACGCCGGGACAGTACCGAAGCCGGGTCGGGATCCGGTCGGCGGACCCGGCGCGGACGGCGTCGGAGCCCGGTCGCCGTCCGGTCAGCGGACCCGGCGGGTGAGTGTCGCGGTGAAGGGCCGGGGCGTGAGGGAGGAGCCGCGGGTGGGGCGGACGGGCCGGCCGGGGGTGGGGGCGATGGTCCAGCGGGCGGCGATGGTGGCGATGGCGAGGACGGCCTCGGTGGTGCCGAAGACGTCGCCGATGCAGCGACGGGCGCCGAGGCCGAAGGGCGCGTAGGTGCCGGGTGCGGGGCGGGCGGTGGTGAGCCAGCGGTCGGGGTCGAAGCGGTCGGGGCGGGGGAAGAGGTCGGCCCGGCGGTGCAGCAGGTAGGGGCTGTAGAGCAGGGTGGCGCCGGCCGGGACGCGGTGGCCGCCGAGCTCGGTGTCGGCGGTGGCGGTGCGGCTGAGGATCCAGGGCGGCGGGTAGAGCCGCAGGGTCTCGCTGACGATCCGGGCGGTGAGCGGCAGGGCGGGCAGGTCCTCGTGGCGGGCGGGCCGGCCGTCCAGGACGGTGTCGAGTTCGGCGTGCAGCCGCATCCGGACGGCCGGGTTGGCGGCGAGCAGCGTCCAGGCCCAGGAGAGGGTGGCGGCGGTGGTCTCCGTGCCGGCCAGCAGGAAGGTGACCACCTGCTCGTGGACCTCGGCGTCGGTCAGGCCCCGGCCGTCCTCGTCCGTGGCGTCGAGCAGCGTGGAGAGCAGGTCGTGCCGGTCGGTGCCGGTGGCGCGGTGGTCGGCGATCAGCCGCCGGGTGATCTCCCGCAGGTCCTGCCGGGCGCGGCGGAAGCGGCGGTTGCCGGGGGTGGGGAGGCGGTCGGCGCCGGGCAGCGGCAGCATCACCCGACGGCCGACGCCGCGGGTGACGGCGTCCATGGACCGGCGCACCGGCAGGGTGCCGGCCCGCTCGTGCGCGGCGAACAGGCAGCGGGCGGTGACGGCGGTGGAGAGGCGGTGCATCGCGGTGGGGACGTCGATCACGTCGCCGTCGCGCCAGCGGGCGGTGGCGCCGCCGATCTCCTCGGCCATCAGCGCGGCGTAGCCGGGCAGCCGGTCGCGGTGGAACGCGGGCTGCAGCATGCGGCGCTGGCGCCGGTGGGCGGCGGCGGGGCAGGTCGCGAGGCCGTTGCCGAGGACCTCCCGGGCCTTGTCGAGGAGGGGCCCGCCCTTGTCGAAGGTGCGGTCGTCGGCGAGCAGCCGGCGGACCAGCTCGGGGTGGCAGACCACGTACGCGTGGAGCGGGCCGAGCCGCAGCCGGACGAGGTCGCCGTGGGCGGGCAGGCCGGCGACGAACTCGTGCGGGTGGTGGAGGAGGGCGGGGGCGTGGCCGAGCAGCGGGAGGCCGCCGGGGGCGGTGGCCGCGGTGAACCGGGTGGTCGGGAAGAAGGGGGTCGGCACGGGCGTCACCTTGGTTGGGGCGGGAGGACCGGGACGAATCGCGAACGTGATCTTTCCCGGCGGCGTGCGGCGAAACGATCGTGGACGGGCGGACGGGGTGAACGCGGGGGCGCGAGCCGAACGGTCGTGCGCCCTCGAAGATTTGAGGGAGCGTTTACCCGTCGGTGTCGACCCCGGTCGGGCGACGGCCGCCGGTCGTGCCTACACTCGAAGCCCTGCGAGATTACCGGTCAGTAGAGCCGGGCAGGTACGACCAACCGGTGCGATCGCCGGACGGTGGAACGTCCGGCAGGGAGTGGGGAGTTCGGATGACCGACGAGCGGGTCCACGCGTTCGCCGACGACGCCCTGGGCGCCCACGACGCGGTGGCGCTCGCCGCGCTGGTCCGGGCCGGCGCGGTCAACCCGAGGGAACTGGTCGGCGCGGCCGCCGACCGGGCCGCGCGGGTGGACGGCACGCTGCTGCCCGTCGCCCATGCTTCGTACGACAAACCGCGGATCAGCCGGGAGGGGATCGGCGGTCCGCTCTGGGGCGTACCGACCTACCTCAAGGACAACGTGGACCTGCGCGGCCTGCCGACCGCGATGGGCAGCGAGGCCTACCGCGCCCGCCCGGCCCGCCGCAACGCGCGCTTCACCGACCAGTTCCTCTCCACCGGCCTGGCCGTCCTCGGCAAGACCAGACTGCCCGAGTTCGGCCTCAACGCCTCCACCGAGTTCGCCACCGCCCAGCCGGTGCGCAACCCCTGGAAGCCCTCGCACTCGCCCGGCGCGTCCTCGGGCGGCGCGGCGGCCCTGGTGGCCGCCGGCGTGGTGCCGATCGCGCACGCCAACGACGGCGGCGGCTCGATCCGCATCCCAGCGGCCTGCTGCGGGCTGGTCGGGCTCAAGCCCACCCGGGGCCGACTGGTCACCAACGCCCAGAGCGGCAAACTGCCGATCGACCTGGTCACCGACGGCGTGCTGACCCGCTCGGTGCGCGACACCGCCGCCTTCTTCGCCGCCGCCGAGCGGCACCGCGGCAACCCCGGGCTGCCCCCGCTCGGCCTGGTCGAGGGGCCGGGCGATCGGCGGCTGCGGATCGGCCTGGTGGTGGACTCGCCGATCGCCAAGACCGACGGGCCGACCCGGCAGGTGGTCGAGGAGACCGCCGCCCGGCTGGAGGCGATGGGCCACCTGGTCGAGCCGACCGCACTGCCCTTCGGCGAGGAGTTCTCCCGCGACTTCGTCAGCTACTGGGGCTACATCGCCTGGGCCATCGCCGCCACCGGCCGGCTGCTGATCGACCCGAGCTTCCGGGCCGGGAAGCTGGACGGCCTGACCACCGGACTGCGCCGCCGGTTCCAGGCGGAGTTCCCGCAGACCCCCGGCGTGCTGCGGCGGCTGCGCCGGGCCGAGGGCGTGTACGCGCGGATCTTCCGCGACCACGACGTGATCCTCTCCCCGGTGCTCGCCCACACCGCCCCGCCGATCGGGTACCTGAGCCCGAACGTGGACTTCGACGAGCTGATGGACCGGCTGATGCGCTACGTCGCCTTCACCCCGGTCAACAACGTGACCGGCGGCCCGGGCATCGCGCTGCCGGCGGGCTCCGAGCCGGGCGGGCTCCCGGTCGGGGTGCACCTGTCGGCGGCGCACGGGCAGGAGCGGCTGCTGCTGGAGCTGGCCTTCGCGCTGGAGGCGGACCGGCCCTGGCGCCGGATCCAGGACTGAACCCGGCGGGGCGGGGCGCACCCGGCGGACCCGGGACCGAACCCGCGGGTCGGGGACCGAACGCCGAGGGTCCGGGACCGGCCGCGCGCGCTCAGGGCGCGGGGGTTCGGGGCATCGGCGCGACCACCGACCGGGCGGCGCGCACCTCGTGGTGGAGCCGGGCCAGCGCGCAGTCCGGTGCCAGCGCGTCCGGCTCCGCCCCCGGCGGCGGCCCGCCGGTGCGCAGCGCCTCGGCGAGGCCGGTCAGCTCCCGGGTGACGGTGGCGACCTCGGCGGCGGTCGGCACCGGAGCGCCGTGCTCGATCCGCACCCGGGTGGCGGTGGTGGTGTCCACGATCCGCTCGACCGCGATCACCACCGGCCAATAGGCCTCCGCCCGGGCGCCGACCGGCGGCGGCTCGGTGAGCGCCCGCTGGAACTCGCTGCGCACGGTGGACAGGTCCCGGTAGAGGCGGCGCCGGTAGCGGGCGCGGGCCGGTTCGTCCCGTCCGGGCGCGGTGGCGAGGGCCAGCGACACGTACGAGGCGGTGTCCTGGACGGCGTCGGCGAGCCGGTCGCCGATCCGGGTGTGCCAGGAGTCCGGCCACAGCAGGTAGCCGACCAGCAGCGCGATGCCGCAGCCGATCAGCGAGTCGTAGAGCCGGGGCGGCACCAGGTGGAAGCCCTGGTGGTTGAGCAGGTCGGAGAGCAGCAGGATCACCGGGGTGATGGCCGCGGTCTGGAAGGCGTACCCCTTGGCGGACAGGGCCGGGATCAGGGCCGCCAGTGCCGCCATCACCGGGACGTCCCACCAGCCGTGCGGCACCTCGGCCAGGACCGGGACGGCGATCAGCAGCCCGGCGGCGGTGCCGAGCGCGCGCAGCACCGCGCGGGAGAACACCGAGCCGAAGTCGGGCTTCATCACGAAGGTCACGGTCAGCGTCACCCAGTACGAGCGGGGCACCGCGATCACCGAGACCAGCACCTGTGCCAGCCCGATGCACAGTGCCAGCCGCAGCCCGTACCGCCAGGACGCGCCGGACAGCAGCAGTGCCCTGGTCGCCCGCCGGGCCCTGACCTCGATCCCGGCGGGGCGGCCCAGCCGGTCGCCGGTGGCGTACGGGTCGGGTGCGGCCTCGTGCACGACGACGGCGGCGTGCCCGATCGCCTGGACCAGCGCGCGGGTGGACGGGCCGGCCGGGACCGGCAGGCCGAGCGGCGGGGGCGGGCCGGTGCGGTTCTGCTCGACGGCGTCGGCCAGCGCGCGCACGGCGGCCGGGTAGCCGGCGGCCAGCGGGCCGAACTCGGGCGGGCGCAGCTGGGCCGCGGAGGCCGCCTCGACCACCGGGATCACCGCGTTGAGCTGGGCGAGCAGCCGCACCAGGGTGGGTGAGCGGCCGTGCCGGCGGGCCCGGCGGGCGAGCAGCAGGTCGTAGGACTGGTTGAGCGACCGGGTGAGTTCGCGGCGGCGTCCGTCGTACTCCGGAGTGCCGGCGGCCTCCAACAGGTCGGCGACCGCCCGGTAGGTGCCGGCCACCACCGCCCGTTCGGGGACGCCCACGCGCAGTGGCCAGGCGAGCAGGGTCAGGGCGAGCACCACCAGGCCGCCGAGCAGCAGCAGGGCGGGCGGCAGCCACCAGGGGGAGGGCAGTGGCAGCCCGGCCCCGACGACCGCGTTGAGCAGCAGGAGCAGTCCGGAGACGGAGGCGACGGCGCCGATCGAGGAGATCATGCCGGAGACCAGCGCGACGACGGTCACCGTCGCGACGGCCGTCCAGCCGGCGCCGAAGACCAGGGTGCCGAGCAGCATCCCCAGGGCGCCGAACAGCTGGGGCGCGGCGATGTTGTAGACCCGCATCCGGTACGCGTCGGCGGTGTCCCCGATGACTCCGGACAGCGCGCCCATCGACACCAGCGCTCCGTAGGCGGGCCGTCCGGTGGCGGTGCCCACCGCGAGCGGGGCGGCGAGGGCGACGGACGCGCGGGCGACCGCGGCCCAGGGGACGGGCGCGGCCCGGGGCCGCAGACCCTCGGTCAGCCACGGGGGAGCCGTCAGCGCGGGTGCCATGAGCCCAACGTACGGCCGGCCCGACCGGTTCACCGTGCGCGCGAATATGTCAATTCCAGAAACATACCCGCTCTTATGTCAGTCTCCGAAACATAAAGCGAACCCCGAGAGGCGTCGTGAGCTGCGTTGATTTCCCAATCGGTAACCCGCAGGAAAGGGTTGACACCATTAGTTGGTCTAGTCCAACGTATGGGGAGCGCGGTTCGGCAAAGGCTGATGCGGGGTGAGGTGCCTTGCCGGGCGGGAGAGTTGGCCCCCTGACGTGGCGCTGTTCCGCGCCCGTGGGCCGAGGCGAGAAGGACCGTATACGGACGGCCCTCCGGGTCGGACTCGAATTCCTGTTGCGGCCGGTGGCCGGCCGTCGACTCGCCGTGCCCGCATCGAGCCCGCGAGGAAGCGCTGCGTCGACTACGAACCATGGAGTGACTGCCCATGCCGAGCCCTGCCGAACACCCCGACGGACCCGACGGGGAATACCTGTACCGGGCCGCCTCGCAGCGCCCCTACTTCAGTGCCGACACCGAGAGCTACCTCGCCCCGACCGCGCTGCGCGAGATCCGCAAGAAGCACCCGCTGCGGGTGCTCTCGGAGGAGGACCACGCGTTCTGGCGGACCTACGGCTACGTGGTGGTGAAGCAGGCGATCCCGGCCGGGGCCGCGCGCCGACTGCTCGACTTCGCCTGGGAGTTCCAGGGCCTGTCGCCGGACCGCCCCGAGGACTGGTACCGCGAGCGCGAGTACCGCGACGAACTCGACCGGCACCTGCACGTCTACGGCTTCGTCGAGGCCTACCACCACCAGCTCATCTGGGACAGCCGCCAGTCGCAGCGCGTCTACGACGCCTTCGTGGACGTGTGGGACTGCGAGGAGCTCTGGGTCACCCTCGACCGGCTCAACCTCAACCCGCCGAACGTCCGCAACCGCGACCGCGCGCTGATCGAGCCCACCGACCGCGGCTTCGACATCGAGCTGCACTGGGACGTCGACACCACCCGGGACATGCTGCCGCAGCGCGTCCAGGGCATCATCGCGCTCAACGACACCGCCCCCGACCACGGCGGCTTCCAGTGCGACCCGGAGCTGTTCCGCCGCTTCGACGAGTGGCGGGCCGCCCAGCCGGCCGACCGCGACCCGATCCGCCCGGACGTCGACCGCGCCGAGTTCCCGGTCGTACGGCCCGAGTTGGAGGCCGGTGACCTGCTGATCTGGAACGGCCTGCTCGCCCACGGGGTGGCGCCCAACACCTCCGCGGGCGGTGTGCGCGCGGTGCAGTACCTGTCGATGATGCCCGCGCTGGAGGAGTCCGAGAAGCTGCGCCGCTCCCGGGTGGAGTCCTGGCGCACGCTCGGCACGCCGGACTGGAACCGCACGCTGGTCGGCGACGCCGACCGGCCCGAGGCGCAGCGCTACGGAACCGCCGAACTCAACGAGCTGGGGGAGAAGTTGCTCGGCCTGCGGTCATGGAGCGGCAAGCCGTTCGACGAATGCGGGGACACGGGGGAGCGGGAATGCGCGACGTCTGCCTGACTCTGCCCACCAACCGCGCGTGCGCGGACACCGTCACCGCGATCGGCGCCGAAGCCGCCCACGCCGTACGGCGGTTCGGCGTCCGGGTGCACCTGCTGGTGCTGGACTCCGCCGAGCCCGCGGACCGTGCCCGGCACGCCGGGGCCCTCGCCGGCCTGCCGGCCGTCGACGGCGTGGTCGTCCACCACCTGGACGAGGACGCCCAGCGGGCCTTCCTGCGCGAGGTGATCGACCGCTCCGGCGCGGCCGACCCGGACCGGCTGCTGCGCCTGATGCTGCCCGACGCCGTCTCCTACGGCGCCTGCACCAACCGGGCGTTCCTGCTGGCCGCCGCCCTCGGCTGCGCGTCGGTGCACCGCCGGGACTCCGACAGCCGCTACCAACTGCTCGACGGCGAACCGGTGTTCCCGATCGAACACGAGCTGGCCACGCTCGGGCTGAAGGCCGCCGACGCGGCCGCCATCGTCACCGAGAACACCCTCGACGCGGCGCACGCGGACAAGCCGGTCGCACTGGTCGGCGCCTCCTTCGTCGGTGAACTCTCCGTCGACGTCGGCGAGATCCGTGAACTCGACCCCGAGGTCCACCACGACGTGGTCGCGCTCTGGGCACCCACCGGCGCGAGCGAGGAGGAGAAGCGCGAACTCGTCGCCGAGTCCTTCACCGGAGGCGGCACCGAGCCCTTCACCGCCGACCGCGCGGTGCTCGACCTGCCCGACATCTGGCACATCGACATGTGCAACATCGGCCTCCACCACGAGGTGTACGAACGGGTGCCGCTGCCGCCCGCCACCGACACCATCGGCAGCGACTACTTCCTGCACCACCTGGTGCGCGACGCGACCCTGCCGGGCGTCACCCACAACCGCCACATCGTCAACTACCACACCCCGGAACGGCGCACCGGCCCCGGCTTCACCGCCTACCAGCTGCGCTACGCCAAGTTCCTGCTCTCCATGCTCTACCTCTACCCGGTCTACTCCGAGATGGAGGCGGCCGGCGGTGCCCTGCTGGACGAACAGCACCGCGTCCGCCCCGAACCGATCGCCGAATCCGCCCGTCGCAGCGCCGCGACGGACCGCGCGGAGAATCACCGCAGGCTCGCCGAACTCGACCGCTGCTACCGACGCCTCGGCGGAAAGTACGCCGAGTTCGCGGACCACCTGGCGCCCCTGCGGGCACGCCTGCTCGACGAGGCGCAGACGGACATCGAGGACTTCGCAGCGCTGATCGACGCGTGGGGCCCGCTGGTGCGGGCGAGCAGGGCCACCCCCGTCGACCGGCGGCCACGCTAGCCGGACGGGGAACTCCACGTGATACGCCAGACCACCAGCCATGCCACCGGCCACGCCACCAGCCTTGCCACCGGCCGCGCCGGCGGCCACAGCGCCGCCCACCCGCCCGCCCACCGCGCCCCGGCCGTCTCCGCGGTGCACACCGAGACGCGCCGCGCCGACGAGCACGACCGCACCGCGCTGCGCGCCGCACTCGCCGCCGCCACCGACGACCGGATCATCTACGACCTCGACGGCATCGGCCGCCAGTACGCCGCGCTCTGCGCCGAACTGCCCGGCGTGGCCGTCCGCTTCGCGATGAAGGCCTGCCCGGTGGACGAGGTGCTGGACCACCTCGCCGCCCTCGGCTCGGGCTTCGACGCGGCGAGCCCGCAGGAGATCGCCCAGGCGCTGCGCACCGGCGTGCCGCCCGAACTGATCCACTACGGCAACACCGTCAAGTCCGACCGCAACATCGCCGAGGCCCACCGGCTGGGCGTGCGGGACTTCGCCACCGACAGCCTGGAGGACGTCGCGGCGATCGCCGAACACGCCCCCGGCGCACGGGTGTTCTGCCGCATCGCGACCACCGGCGAGGGCGCGCTGTGGGGCCTGAGCCACAAGTTCGGCTGCTCGCCCGAGGACGCCGTGCGGGTGCTCGACGCCGCCCGCACCGCCGGGCTCGTGCCGTCCGGACTGTCGGTGCACGTCGGCTCCCAGCAGATGACCGCCGAGGCCTGGAGCGCCGCCGTCGAGTCGCTGGCCGCCGTACTGGAGGCGCTCAACTGGCGCGGCATCACCCCGACCCGGATCAACCTCGGCGGCGGCCTGCCCGCCCTCGGCGTCCTCGACCGCGGCGGACGCCCGCTCGACCCGCCGCTGGACAAGATGTTCGCGGTGATCCGCGAGGGCATGGAGCGGCTGAGCGCCGTCAACGCCGCGCCGCTGGAGTTCCTGCTGGAGCCCGGGCGGCACCTGGTCGCCGACCACGGCGCGATCCGCGCCCACGTCTCCCGGCTCACCTCCCGCCACCGCCCCGACGGCACCCGGGAGGACTGGCTCTACCTCAGCTGCGGCAAGTTCAACGGCCTGTACGAGATGGACCAGCTCCAGTACCGGCTGGAGTTCCCCACCCACCCGGGCGGGCAGTTCGTCAACGCCGTGGTGGCCGGCCCGACCTGCGACAGCGACGACGCGTACGCCCAGGAGGGCGGCCTGGTGCGCGTCCCGCGCGCGATCGGCTCCGGCGAACCGGTCTGGATCCACTCCTGCGGCGCGTACGCCACCGCCTACGCCACCCAGGGGTTCAACGGCTTCGCGCCGCTGCCGTACAGCTGCATCGGCGGGCGCCGCGACGGAGGAGAGAGATGAGCGAGTACCACATCCGGCTGCTCCGGGAGGAGGACTGGGACGAGGTGGTCGCGCTGGAAGAACGCGCCTACGCCGCCAGCGGCCTGTCCGAGGGCCGCGAGGCGCTGCGCTCCCGGCACCGGGCCTCGCCGGACACCTGCTTCGTGCTGGAGCACCCGGGCGGCCTCGGCGGCTACCTGCTCGCCCTGCCGTACCCGCTGTTCCGCTGCCCGGACCTCGGCCGCGGCGAGGACGGGGCCGATGCGGGCGAGCGGCCGACCAACATGCACGCCCACGACCTGGTGATCTCCGAGGACCTGCGCGGCCGGGGCCTGTCCCTGCGGCTGCTGCGGCACCTGGAGCACACCGCCCGGACGGCCGGCTACCGGAGCGCCTCGCTGGTCGCCGTCCGCGGTTCGCACGTGCTGTGGACTCCGCTGGGCTACCGCGCCCGGCCCGAGATCGACCTGCCCGAGAGCTACGGCACCCGGGCGGTCTACATGGCGATGCCGCTGGACGCCGTCCCGGTCCGGCCGCTGCCGCACTCCACCGCGATCCGCGGGCCGTACTCCAGAGCCGAAGTGGGCTGATACCGATGTCCCCCGTTCGCGACGACTTCCGCCGGTCCCAAGTGGCCATCGGCGCCCTGTTCTTCGTCCTCGGATTCCAGTACGCGACCTGGGTCTCCCGGGTGCCCGCGCTCAAGGCCCGGCTCGATCTGGGCGAGGCCCAGATCGGCCTGCTGCTGATGACCTGCGGAATCGGCGCGGCGGTGTCCTTCCCCCTGGTCGCGGTGCTGACCCGGCGGCTCGGCTCCCGCCTGCTCTCGGTGCTGTCCGCGCTCGCCCTCGGCGTGATCCTGCTCGCCCTGTCGGTGGTGCCGAACTACCCCGTGACGCTGCTGGTGCTGTTCTTCGACGGCGTCGCGGTCGGCTGCCTGAACGTCGCGATGAACGCCCAGGGCGCCGCGCTGGAGGCCCGCTTCGAGCGGGCCACGATGTCCCGGCTGCACGCCACCTTCAGCGCCGGTTCGCTGCTCGCCGCCCTGCTGGCCTCGGGCGTCACCTCCGTCACCGGCACCCTGGCGGTGCACTTCGGGGTGGCCGCCGCGCTGCTCGCGGTGCTGGTCGTGGCGGCCCGGCCGGGGCTGCTGGCGGACCGGCCGGCCGAAGCCGCCGAACCGGAGGAGAGGAAGCGGCGCCGCGGCTTCGTGCTGCCGACCGTCGCGACCCTCTGGATGGGCCTGGCGATGGTCTTCGGCACCGTCACCGAGGGCGCCATGAACGACTGGTCGGCGCTCTACCTCAAGGACCACGTGCACGCCGGCGCCGGGCTCGCCCCGATGGGCATCGCGGTGGTCTCGGTGATGATGGTCTGCGCCCGGATCTTCGCGGACGGCTGGCGCACCCGCTTCGGCGACGGCCGGATCGTGCGCACCGGCAGCCTGCTGGCCGGCCTCGGACTCGCCCTGGCCCTGGCGGTCGGCGGCGTGGTCCCGACCCTGCTCGGCTTCGCCTGCGTCGGCCTCGGCGTGGCCGCGGTGACCCCGTGCGTCTACGTCGCCGCCGCCCGGCAGGGCGCCGACGCCCTCTCGCTGGTCGCCGCCATGGGCACCACCGGCCTGCTGGCCGGCCCCGCCGTGATCGGTTTCATCGCCGGTGCCACCAGCCTGCTCTGGGGCATGGCCGCCGTCGCCGCCTCGGCGGCCGTCGTCTCCCTCTGCGCCACCCGGATCCGCTGGCCCGGCCAGGGCACCTCCGCCGCCCCCGCCGACCCTCTGCTCGCCGCCGACCCGAGCTGACCCCTCCCGCACGCCCGCCCGGGACCTCGCGCACCCCCGTCGCGAGGTCCCGGGCGGGTTCCGGTCCCGGGCCCGGTCAGCGCCCGGCCGCGACGTCCGCACCGCCGGTGGCGACGTGGTGGGCGAGCCGGGCGCGCAGCGCGGTGAGGCGGGCGATCTCCGCGTCCAGGGTGGCCAGCCTGGCGCTCACGACGGGGGCGAAGGTGTCGGGGCCGGGGGACTCGGAGCAGCGGACCGGCGGGTCCTGGGCGAGCAGGTCGAGGCGGTGGGCGCGGCTGGCCAGGTCGTCCACCGTCAGCCCCACGGCGAGGAGTCGGCGGATCACCCGGACCCGGGCGACCTCGGCCGGTCCGTACTCGCGCTGTCCGGAGGCGGAGCGGGCGGGCGGGGGGAGGAGGCCGCGCTGTTCGTAGAAGCGCAGTGCCCTGGGTGTGGTGCCCGCCGCTGCCGCCGCGTCCCCGATCCGCATGCCCGCTCCCTGGTCGTCAGAGTTCCACGACGGTCGTCCCGAAGGTGTCCCCGGTGAACAGTCCGGTCAACGCCGCGGCGGCCCGGGAGATGCCCGCCACCGAGGTCCGGGGGAAGGTGATCTCTCCGGCGCGCAGCCAGCCGGCCAGGCGCTCCCGCCACTCGGCCTCCAGGTCCGGGTGGTCGAGCACGGTGAAACCGCGCAGGGTCAGGCCGAGGGTGACGGCCCGGAAGCCGTCGATCACCACCGGGCCGTCGCCGCCCGGACGCTCCGGAGCGAGCTGGCCGGCCAGCGAGCCGACCAGGGCGAACCGGGCGCCGCGCCGGGCCGCGTCCACGGCGGCGGTGAGCTGCTCGCCGCCGACCAGGTCCAGTACGACGTCGACGCCGTCCGGCGCGGCCCCGGCCAGCTGCTCGGCGAACGGCCGCCCGCCGGGCACCAGCACCGCGTCGTAGCCGAGTTCGTCGGTCAGCCGCTTCGCCTTGGCGGGCGAGCGGGTGGTGCCGACCACCCGGGCGGCGCCGAGCAGCCGGGCGACCTGCCCGGCCACCGTGCCGACCGCGCCGGCCGCACCGGTCACCAGCACCACGTCGCCCGGGCGCACCCCGGCGGAGCGGGTCAGCCCGCCGTAGCCGGCCGAGGCGGCGGAGACCAGGGCGAGCGGGTCCGGGAAGTCCGACGGGACGGGGGTGAACTGCGCGGCCTGCGCGAGCGCGTGGTCCCGCCAGCCGTGCAGATGGGTGACCAGGTCGCCCGGGCGCAGCGGCCCGTCCTGCGGTGCGGCCAGCACCTCACCGAGGGCCGGTCCGAACAGCGCGTCCCCCACGGCGATGTGCGGCATCGGCAGGCCGGAGCCCGCGCCGCCGATCAGCGTGCGCAGGCCGGGGAAGACCAGGAAGGCCCGGTTGCGGACGAGCACGTCCCCGGGGCCCGGCGCCGCCAGCGGCTCCTCCGTGACGGTGAAGTCCCCGGGGGCCGGCAGCCCGGCCGGAGCGGCGGTCAGCCGGACGACGCGGGCGGTGGTGGGCAGGGCCATGGTGGCGCTCCTCGGAGCAGGAGGGGGCGGCGGGCCGGTGCCGCCGCGGGACGCCCGGACGCTAACCCCTGACGCCTGCGTCAGGGGCAAGCCGACCGGGGGCGGCGGTGTCTGACGGGGCGGCGGTGTCTGACGGGGCGTGGGTGTCTGACGGGGCGTGGGGGAAGCGGGTCTTCTAGAGTCGCGGGTGGTACGGGCGTGCGACTGTGGTGCGTCCGTACGACCGCGAGCCGCACCGAGAGGAACGAGCAGCATGACCGAGCAGGCCCCCGAGCCCTTCGAGCCCGTCGACGAGGACTGGCGGACCGCGCTGGCGATCGTCGCCCACCCCGACGACATGGAGTACGGCGGGGCCGCGGCCGTCGCCCGCTGGACCTCGCAGGGCAAGAAGGTCGTCTATGCGATGGTCACCAGCGGCGAGGCGGGCATCGACTCGCTGGACCCGGCCGAGTGCGGCCCGCTGCGCGAGGCCGAGCAGATCGCCTCGGCGCGCGTGGTCGGCGTCGACACCGTCGAGTTCCTCGGACACCCGGACGGGGTCGTGGAGTACGGGCTGCCGCTGCGCCGGGACATCGCCCGGGTGGTGCGCAGGCACCGGCCGGACATCGTGATCACCAGCAACTTCCGGGACACCTACGGCGGGCAGTTCCTCAACCAGGCGGACCACATCGCGGTCGGCCGGGCCACTCTGGACGGGGTCCGGGACGCCGGGAACCGCTGGGTGTTCCGCGAGCTGCTGGCCGAGGGCCACGAGCCGTGGAACGGCGTGCGGCAGATCTGGGCGGTGGCCTCGCCGGAGGCCGGGCACGCGGTGGACACCACCGCGCACTTCGACCGGGGCGTCGCCTCGCTGGAGGAGCACAAGGCGTACCTGGCCGGGCTGGGCGGGGCGATGGCGGAGCCGCGGGAGTTCCTGGAGGGCTTCGGCCGGGGCGCGGGCAGCCGGCTGGGGACGCGCTTCGCGGTGCCGTTCGAGGTGTTCCCGCTGCGCTGACCCGCGGCTACTCGGGCCCGGTGCCGGTGCCGGTGTCGGTGTCGGTGTCGGTGCCTGCTCCTTCCTGTGCCCGTGCCCGTGCCGGCGCCCGTGCGGCGCCGGCGCCGGTGGCGCAGCACCTGCCGGAGCAGGACGGCGGCGACCAGTACGCCCAGCCCGACCGCGAACCAGACCTGGTAGTGCAGCGCCGTGCGGTACACCGCGCCGATGTTGGCCCCGGCGAGGTAGCCGAAGGTGCCCCAGACCGCCGTCCACAGCACCGCGCCCAGCAGGTTGAACGGCAGGAACCGGCGCCAGGGCATCTCCGTGGTCCCGGCGATGATCCCGTTGTACTGGCGCAGCCCGTCCACGAAGCGGGCGACCGTGACCACCTTGCCGCCGTGCCGGGCGAAGAAGTCCTCGGCGCGGTCCATCCGGGCCGGGGTGAGCAGCACGTAGCGGCCCCAGCGGTGGACGAAGGCGCGCCCGCCGGTGCGGCCGATCAGGTACCCGAGGCTGTTGCCGAGGGCGGCGGCGCCGGCCGCGACCAGCAGGACGGCGGCGAAGTCGAGGTGCCCGGCGCCGGCGTACACGGAGGCCAGCACCAGCACGGTCTGCCCGGGCACCGGGATCCCGCAGTTGTCGAGCAGCACGAGCAGCGCCACCGCGAGGTACCCGTAGTGGTCCAGCAGTGGCGCGAGCCCGGCGAGTGCCCCGGGCAGCGGGGTCGTGGGAGCGGACACCGCTCCTCACCACCTCGCGCGGGGCGGGGTGACGGGGGTGTCGGTCAGAGGTTCGCCTCGCGACGCTCGATGTTGCAGTCGGGGCCCGGGTAGATCAGACCTTCGTGGCCGTCCTCGAACCGGACCATGTACGGCGGCTGTCCGTCGGTGCCGCGCACCTCGACGATCTCGCCCTTCTGGTCCACCATGCCCACCGACCTGCTGTGGATGTGGAGCTGGTCACCTACCGCTGCCTGCATGGTCTGCTCCCTCGGGTCGTGTGCCCGGCCGCCTCCACGGCCGTTCCCGCTATCCACTGTGCTGCGGGTGCGGCGGGCGCGCAACGCCTCGGGCGGACGGGGCGCGCGCGGGGCGCGGGGTTCGGCGTCAGCGGGCGGAGGACTGTTGCGCGAGGTAGCCGCGGACCAGCCGCTTGCACTCGGCGATCAGCGCCGGATCGCCGTCGGGCGCCTCCCGGAAGGCCAGCTTGAGCACCGCGTCGGCGGCCTCCAGGGCCACCCGCAGGGCCAGCGTGGTGGCCGACGGGTCGCCCGCCCGGAACAGTTCGCCGCCGAGCGCCTGGAGCCGCAGCGCGACGGCGGTGTTGTTGTCCACGCCCGCGTCCAGCAGGTGCAGGTCGTCCTGGACGCCGGTGGGGACGGCCGGGCCCGCCAGGCCGAAGTCCAGCTGGCCGAAGCCCGGCACCGCGCGCTTCATCGCCACGAACTCCTCCACGGCCAGGTCGGTGAAGAGGGCGGGGCCGACCGGTGCGGCGGCGGCCAGCCGGGCGTCCAGGCGCTGGAGGTAGTGGTCGAGGTTGCGGGTGGCGAGCGCGGCCAGCAGGTCCTCCTTGCCGGCGAAGAACTGGTAGAGGGTGCCGATCGGCACCTGGGCGCGCTGGGCGACCTCCTTGGTGGTGAGCGCGGTCGCCCCGACCTCGTCCAGCAGCCCGGCGCAGGCGTCCAGGATGCGGCCGTACCGCTCCAGGCTGCGCTGCTGGACCGGGCGGCGCCTGACCGGTCCGGGGGCGGGGTGACTCCTGTCGCTCATGACCTCACTGTGCCGCATCCGCCGTGACGGCGGCGAATCACCGGGGCGCGAACGGCCCGGAGTTCCCCGTGGGGCGGGAGCCGACTGGTGGCCGGAGCTGAACGGCACGGTGGCGGGAAGGTGTCCACGAGCTGGTATAGGCCTTGTCGTGGACGCGATGACAGGTTCATACTCCTGGGGCGGACTACTTTGCGTGATCAACTCATGCCTCTTCGTGGTGATCGCGATTCAGCTGTGGCGGCCGAGACGCCTGTGACGGACGCACCGCCGCCACCCGAGGTCTGGACGACACCGTGTGCCTCCACTGCCCGCGCCACGTCCTGTGGCGTCACGACCCTGTGTGTGCCCGCCCGACGGAAGGAGGGGATCGGTTCGGTGACGCTGCACTCCGGAGGGCGTGAGGCCCTCGACACCGAGCACCGCCGCCAGTTCCTGGAGTCCGGATACCTGGTCCTGCCCGGCCTGCTGCCGGAAGCGCTGCGCGAACGGCTCGCCCCCGAGGTCGACCGGTGGGTGGACGAGGGCCTGCGGGCCCGGTCGATCGCCGCGTGCGCCGACCCCTTACGCCACGGACCGCCCCCGCTGCTGGAACTGGAACTGCCCGCCCACGGCGAACTCCTCACCCACCCACCGCTGCTGCGCACCCTGACCCGCCTGCTCGGGCCGGACTTCGTCTTCCACCACCTGCACAGCGACCGCCAGGACCCGGGGATCCCGGGCAAGGCCTGGCACCACGACTGCGAGCCCAACGACCGCTCCGACCCGTCGCTGCTGATGGTCCACGCGCTGCACTACCTCGGCGGACTGGACGAGCGGGTCGGCAGCCTGGCCGTGCTGCCCGGCTCGCACCTGCGCACCGTCGGCAAGTCCGCCTTCGCCCACCACGGCACCGCGGAACTGCCCGGCGAGGTGGTCCTCGACCGGCTGCCGCCCGGCTCGACGGTGCTGCTCAACTCGGCGCTGTTCCACACCCGCAGACCGGCGCCCGAAGGGCCGGGCCACCCCCGGTACTTCGTCGACGCCTCCTACTGCCAGGTGGGGGCGCGCTGGCGCCCGGTGAAGCCCTATTGGCGGCAGATGCTCGCCCGGGCCCGCGAACTGGACCTGGCCGACGGCCAGTGGCCCGAGCTGTTCGCCGAGCGGCACTTCACCGAGTACACCGCCGGCGAACACGCCCGCACCGAGTACACCGGAACCGTCTGAGGAGCACTGCCGTGGAGATCGTCACCGCCGTCGCCTTCCCCGAGGTCCACGACGCCTACCTGCGGGACCACCCGGTGGAGCGGGCCCACGAGGCGAACAGCAACATGTACGGCGAGGAGAACCTCGAACGTGCCGACCGCATCCCCGGCGGCTGGTGGCGGATCCGGCTCTCCCGGGCGGACGTCCTGGGCGTCGTGCTGCCCTGGCACCTCAGTGAGGGCGGGGAGCTCGAAACGGTGCCGCGCTCCGGGCTGACGGTGGCCGAGGCGGCCGAGCGGGTCCGCGCCGGCGGAGCCGCCTGGGCCGTCGCCAACCCGGTCTGCGCGGCCAAGCTGCGGCTGCTGCGGTGGGCACCGTTCACGCTCGTCTTCCTCAGCACCGCGCCGGTCGACCACTCCGACTACGGGGACCTCGCGGTCCGGTCCGGTCTGATCCACCTCGACGGCCTGCACCGCATGCTGGCTTGGGAGTTGGCCGGACGGCTGCCCGAGCGGGCGCTGCTCGACGGGTACCTGGTGGGCGACCCGGGGGTGGTCGCCGGGCCGGCCCGGGCGGGCCGGACGGGGGGCGAGTCGGCGTGACCCCCGCGACGCAGCACCTCCGCTCCGCGTCCTGCGGCCACGCGGCCGACCCCGTCCGCGGTGCCCGCTCGCTGCCCGAACTGCTCGCGCACCTCGCCCGGGCCCACCCCGACCGGCCCGCCCTGGGCGACGGGGTCCGCAGCCTCGACTACCGCACGGTCGACGCCGCGGCCGGCCGGATCGCCGCCCGGCTGGCCGCCGCCGGCACCGGCCGGGGCGACCGGGTCGCCCTGGTCGGGCCCCGGGACGCCCGGATGCTGGTGCTGCTGTACGGGGTGCTGCGCTCGGGCGCGGTGGCCGTGCTGGCCGATCCGGACTGGTCGGCGGCCGACCTGGCCCGGCGGCTGGCGTCCGTGCGGGTGGCCCGGGTGCTGGCCACCGAGGGCGGGCTCGGCGGGGAGGTGGTGGACGTCGGGGCCGGGCGGACGCCGGGCGTCGAGCGCGCGGAGGCGCTGAGCGTCGAGGACGCCGAGGCGCCGGGCACCGGGACCGGGCAGGCGCCGGGCACCGGTGTCGGGGTCGCGCCGGCCGTCGAGGCGCTGCCGGGGCCGCGGTCGGCGACCGTCGAGGTACGGGGTGAGGACCTCGCCTACCTCTCCTTCACCTCCGGGTCGAGCGGCGAGCCCAAGGCGGTGGCCGTCACCCACGCCAACGCCGTGCACTACGCCCGGGCGCTGGCCGGGCGGCTCGGCCTCACCGAGGCCGACGCCCCGTGCGCCGCGCACGTCACCACCCTGGCCGCCGACCTCGGCCACACCGCCTGGCTGCTCGCCCTGGCCACCGGCGGCTCGGTGCACCTCGTGCCGGACCGCGAGGTGCGCGACCCGGAGGCCTTCTGGGCCTCGCTGCGGCGGGCCCGGGTGGACGTGCTGAAGACCACCCCCTCGCACCTGACCGCCCTGCTGGAGGGCCGTCCGGCCGACTCCCCGCCGCTGCACACCGTGCTGCTCGGTGGCGAGCCGCTGCCCCGCGCGCTGGCCGCCGCCCTGCTCGACCGGGGCACCACCGCGCGGCTGGCCAACCACTACGGCCCGACCGAGACCACCGTCGGCGCCACCTGCCTGCTCGTCACCTCCGCCGGCCAACTGCCCGCCGAGGAACCGACCGTACCGATCGGCACCGGGATCGGCGAGGTGCTGCTGACCGTGGTGGACGGCGCCGGCCGGGCGGTACCGGACGGCACGGTCGGCGAACTGCTCATCGGGGGCCGGGGCGTGACCGCCGGCTACTACGGCCGGCCGGCCGAGACCGCGCGCGGCTTCGTCCGGCACGATGGCCAACTCGTCTACCGCACCGGGGACCTGTGCCGCCGGCGGGCGGACGGCGACCTGGTCTTCCTGGGCCGGGTGGACCGCCAGGTGAAGGTCCGCGGCTACCGGGTGGACCTCGCCGAGGTCGAGCGGGCGATGGACGGACACCCCGGCGTCGCCCGCTCGGCGGCGCTGCTGCGGGAGACCGCACTCGGCAACCAACTGATCGGCGTCGTCCGGCTGTTGGGAGGTGTCGGCGGCTCGGAGGGGCCGAAGGGGACAGCAGGGCCCACGGAGGCAGCGGAGTCGGCGGAGTCGGCGGGATCGGCGGGGGAGGAGACGCTGGAGGACCTGCGCGCGCACCTGCGGGACCGGCTGCCCGGCTACTCCGTGCCGCAGCCGATCCTGGTGCTGCCGCAGTTCCCGGTCGGGCCGAACGGCAAGCTCGACCGGCAGCGGCTGGCCGAGCTGGCGGCCGAACTGGTCGAGGCCCGGGCGGAGTCCAGCGGCACCGCCGGGAGCGGCCCGGCCGGGGAGATCGCCCGGTTCTGGGCGGGCGCCCTCGGCCTGCCCGCGGTCGGGCCGCGCGCCGACGTGCTCGCCCTCGGCGGGGACTCCATCCTCGCCATGCGCACCATCGCCTTCCTGCGGCGCTCCGGCCTGCGGGTCGCCTACGAGGACTTCTACCGGCACCCGACGGCCGAGGGCCTGGCGGCGGTCGCCGTCCCGGCCGCGCCGTCCGTCCCCGCCCCGCGCGGTGACGCCGGCGGCTACCGACTCGCCCCGGCACAGCGCTGGTTGTACCGGCAGCGGTCGCTGCGGGAGCCGCGGCACTGGAACCAGTCCGTGCTGCTGCGCTGCCGCACCGCCGTCGACCCGGAGGCGCTCTCGGCGGCCGTCGCGGCCGTCCTGGAGCGGCACCCGGCGCTGCGCCGCCCGGTCACCCCCGACGGCTGCGGCGAGCTCCGGGAGGTGGCCGGCCTCGACCCGGTCTCCTGTTCCCGGATCCCGCGCGCGGCCGGGGAGATCGCCGACACCGTCGCCGGGGTCTGCACCGAACTCCACCGCAGCCTCGACCCGGCGGCCGGCCGGCTGCTGCGCGCCCACCTGTTCACCGGTCCGCCCGGCACCGACGACCGGCTCGCGCTGATCGCGCACCACCTGGTGGTCGACGGGCTGTCCTGGCGGATCCTGCTGGACGACCTGGCGCACGCGTACCGGGCGGTGCTCGACCGGAAGCCGGCCGATCTGCCGCCGACGGCGGACTTCTACGCCTGGGCGGCGGCCGCGTCTCCCGCCGTCGAGCCGGTCGCGGGGGAGGCCGGGGAGCCTGCGGTCGGGGAGGTCGCGGCCGGGGAGCCCGCCGTCGGGGAGGTTCCGGTCGGGGAGCCCGTCGTCGGAGAGGTCGCCGTCGGAGAGGTCCAGGAGCCCGGGGCGCTCAGCTGGGCGCTCGACCCGGCGGCCACCGCCCGGCTGATCGCCCGGCACGGCGCCGGGTCCGGGCTGGAGGCCGTGCTGCTGGCCGCCTTCGCCGGGGCCGTCACCGGCGACAGCGGCCGTCCCCGGCTCGCGGTGGAGGTCGAGACCCACGGCCGGGACATGGTCGGCGACGAGGGCGAATTCCTGGACACCGTCGGCTGGTTCACCGCCGTCAAGCACGTCGCTCTGGACGCCGGGGCCACCCCGGACACCGTGGCGCGGCGGCTGCGCGAGGCACTCGTCCGGCCGATGGACGCGCCCGGCGGGCGGCCCGCCGTCGGCTTCAACTTCCTCGGCACCTTCCGGCTGCCCGAGGAACCCGCGCTGGACTGGACGGTCGCCGCCGAACAGGCCGGGACGGCCCGCTGTACCGGGGGCGACCCGCTGTACGAACTGCGCCTCACCGCACGGGTGGTGGAGCAGCGGCTGGTCGCCGACCTGGTGTACGGGCGGCCCGGCCTGCCGCACTCCGCCGCCGAGCGGATCACCGGGCGGTTCGCCCGGGCGGTGGCGGCCGAGGCGCGGGCCCCGGAGGCCGCACCGGTCGTCCGGGCGCCGCTGTCCACCTCCGGCCAGCTGCTGCACCCCGGCGTCGCCCCGGCGGCCCGGGCGAGGGTGGGCGAACCCGCCCGGGTGCTGCTCACCGGCGCGACCGGTTACCTCGGGCGGCACCTGCTGGAGGCCTTCCTCCGACGCGGGGCCGAGGTCACCTGCCTGGTGCGGGCCGCGGACGACGCCGAGGCGCTGAAGCGGCTCGGTGCCGGGGCGGCCGGCCCCGTCCGCGCGCTCGCCGGGGACATCGACCGGGACGGCCTCGGTCTCTCCCCGGCCGGGCTGGAACTCGCCCGGGGCGCCCACCTGGTGGTGCACGCGGCGGCGGACGTCCGGCTGGTGGCCTCGCCCGACGAGCTGGAGCGCACCAACCACACGGCGGTGCGGCGGCTGCTCGACTGGCTCGGGGAGAACGCGCCGGACGCCCGGCTCCACCACGTCTCCACGCTCGCCGTCTCCGGTGGCGTCGACGGCCCGCCGCGCCGCTTCAGCGAGGCGGACCTGGAGATCGGCCAGTACTTCCGCACCCCGTACGAGCGGACCAAGTACCGGGCCGAGCAGGCCGTCCGGGCCTGGGCCGCCCGCGGGCACACCGCCCACCTGCACCGCAGCGGCCACATCGCGGCGCACAGCCGGACCGGCGCGTTCCAGGCCAACGCCGGCGACAACCGGATCTACCAGCTGATCCGCGGCTACCTGCTGGCCGGCGCCGCGCCGAGCCGGCCGGACACCGCCTTCGCGTTCTCGTACGTGGACACGGTGGCCGCCGGGATCGCCGCGATCGCCCTCGACCCGTACGCCGCGCCCGGCGCGTACCACGTGGAGACGCCGCACGCCGTCCCGCACGACGAGCTGGTGCGGTGGCTGGCCGGGCACGGCCACCCCGTGCGGCTCACCGACGAGGAGGGCTTCGCGGCCGCCCTGGCCCGGGCCGAGCGCCGCCACCCGACGGCCGCCCGGGTGGCCGCCGCGTGGGCGGCGCAGGAGGAACGCCGGGTGCTGGTGGACAGCGCGTACACCACCGCGGTGCTCGACCGGCTGGGCGTGCGCTTCGCCGCGCCGACCCCGCAGTGGTGGTCGGCCGCGCTCACCTGGGCCGCCGAGGCCGGCTACCTGCCGGGCGTCGGCCCGATCCCACCCACCCGTGACGACATCCGCGACGAACGTCGCGACCGACGTCGTGACGACATCCGTGAAGGCAGGACCAACCCGTGAAGGCAGGCCCCGTGTCCCAGCTCTCCCCGGTGCTCAAGCAGGCCACCCCGGTCGTCGCCGTACGCGGCGAAGGACTCCACCTCTACGACGCCGCCGGCCGCGGCTACCTCGACTTCACCTCCGGAGTGGGGGTGACCAGCACCGGCCACTGTCACCCGAAGGTGGTCGAGGCCGTCCGGGAGCAGGCCGGCCGACTGATCCACGGGCAGTACACCACCGTGCTGCACGACCAGCTCCTCACGCTCACCGAGCGGCTCGGCGAGGTGCTGCCGCCCGGCCTGGACTCGCTGTTCTACGCCACCGCCGGCACCGAGGCGGTGGAGGCCGCGCTGCGGCTCGCCCGGCACGCCACCGGACGGCAGAACGTGATCGTCTTCGAGGGCTCCTTCCACGGCCGGACCATGGGCGCGGCCTCGCTGACGACGGCCGGCACCCGGTTCCGGGCCGGTATCGGCCCGCTGATGCCCGGGGTCGCGGTGGCGCCCTTCCCGGCCGCGTTCCGGCTGGGCCTGTCCGAGGACGAGGCGGTCGCGCACGCCCTGCGCGGACTGGACGAGGTGCTCGCCACCGTCTCCGCGCCCGCCGAGACGGCCGCCGTGTTCGTCGAGCCGGTGCTCGGCGAGGGCGGCTACGTCCCGGCCCCGCCCGGCTTCCTGGCCGGGCTGCGCGAGCGGGCCGACCGGCACGGCATCCTGCTGGTGGTGGACGAGGTGCAGACCGGCTTCGGCCGTACCGGCCGGTTCTGGGCCCACGAGCACGAGAGCGCCCACCCGGACGGGGCCGGCGTCCGTCCCGACGTCCTGATCACCGCCAAGGGGCTGGCCAGCGGCTTCCCGCTGTCCGCGATCGCCGCGTCCACCGAGCTGATGGGGCGCGCCTGGCCGGGCTCGCAGGGCGGCACCTACGGCGGCAACCCGGTGGCCTGCGCCGCCGCGCTGGCGACCCTGGACGTGCTGCGCGAGGAGCGGCTGGTCGAGAACGCGGCCGAGCAGGGCGTCCGGCTGCTGGCCGGGCTGCGGGCGGTGGCAGCCGGGACGCCCGGGATCGCCGACGTCCGCGGGCTCGGGTTGATGGCCGCCAGCGAGTTCTGCCGTCCCGACGGCACGCCGGACCCGGAGGCGGCCCGGCGCGCCCAGCAGGCCGCGGCCGAGCACGGGCTGCTGCTGTTGCTGTGCGGGATCCACCTCAACGTGGTCCGGATGATCCCCGCGCTGGTCGTCACGGCCGAACAGATCGACGAGGGCCTGGAGTTGTGGGCGAAGGCCGTTGCGGCCGGCGGCCGGTAGGGAGGAGAGGACATGGATGCGGTGACCGAAATCGGCTGGAGCAGCCTGGAGTTGGACGCCCGGCGGGAGCTCTGGTCGCTCCCGCTGGGGGAGCAGGAGCGGCGGCTGCTCTGGGCCGACGCGCGGGCCGGGCGGTGGGACGCGGCCGGGGAGGTGCGGGCCCGGCTGCGGGAGTTCGTCCGGAACGCCGCCGACTCGGTCGGCATCACCCATGTGAGCGGCCTGGTGGACCCGGCCCGCCCGGAGCAGGAGATCACCGAGGTGCTCTCCTTCCTGCTGCGGGACTTCGGCCGGATCGTCCCGCAGAACGGGCGCGGCGACCTCACCTCGGTGCTGCACGACCAGGACGGTGACGGCAACACCGAACTCGGCTTCCACTGCGACACCTGCGACCTGCTGGTCCTGCTGTGCCTGCGGCCCGCCTTCGACGGCGGCGGGCTGACCAAGCTGGCGAGCGCCCGGCACGTGCACGACCTGATCCAGCGGGAGCGGCCCGACGCGCTGGCCACGCTCCGCGAGGAGTGGACCTTCGAGCGCAGCGGCCGGGCCGGCCCGCAGGTGGTGGTCACCCCCATCCTGTACGACCGCAAGGACGGGACGGTCGGCTGCTACTACCAGACCCGCACCGTCCGTTCCTCGCCCGACCGCGGCGGGCCGGAACTGACGGACCATCAGTGGGAGGCGCTCGGCGTGCTGGACGAGGTGCTCTACCGGCCGGAGATCGCCTTCGGGCTGCCGATGGCCGCCGGGGACCTGCTGATCATCCGCAACAGCCGGGTGCTGCACGGGCGTTCGCCGTTCGTCGACGAGCCCGGGCCGTACTCCCGGCGGATGCTGCGGGTCTGGGTGAACGAGGGGGAGGAGTGGGCGCCGTGACCACCGGAGGAGATCCCGGTGCGGTGACCGCACCGCACGGACGGGTGGCGATCGTCACCGGCGGGGGCAGCGGGCTGGGCCGGGCCTCGGCTCTGGCCCTGCTGGCGGCCGGCTGGACCGTGGTCGTCGCCGGGCGCCGCAAGGACGCGCTGGAGGGGACCGCGGCCCTGGCCGGTCCGGCCGCCGACCGGGTGCTGCCCGTCCCGACCGACATCCGCAGCCCGGAGGAGGTGGCCCGGCTCTTCGACACCGTCCTCGACCGGTACGGCCGGCTGGACCTGCTGTTCAACAACGCGGGTGCCGCCGCCCCGCGCCGGCCGATCGCCGAGACCCCGTTCGAGGACTGGAACCGGGTGCTGGACACCATCGTCACCGGCGGATTCCTCTGCGCCCGCGAGGCCTTCCGGGTGATGAGCACCCAGTCCCCGCAGGGCGGACGGATCATCAACAACGGCGCGCCCTCGGCCTACGTGCCGCGTCCCAACTCGATCGCGTACACCGCCGCCAAGCACGCCGTCCTCGGTCTCACCAAGGTGCTCGCCCTGGACGGCCGGCCGTACGGCATCTCCTGCGGGCAGATCGACGTCGGCAACGTCACCCCGGTGGACGGCGGCCCGCAGCCGGCCGCGATGCAGGCCGACCGGACCATGGCCGTCGAGGCGACCATCCCGGTGGACCGCTTCACCGAGGCGCTGGTGCTGATGGCCTCGCAGCCGCCGGACACCACCATCCAGTCCCTGGTGGTGCTGCCGACCACCATGCCGTTCGTCGGACGGGGTTGAGCCGTGCTGGTCAGCGCACGCTCCTTCGCGGAGTACCGGGCGATGTTCGCGCTGGGGGAGCGGGACCTGGAGCAGCGCATCCTGGACTGCCCGGCCGGCGCGGCGAGCTTCGTCGCCGAGGCCGGGCGGCGCGGTGTCGACGCCGTCGCCGTCGACCTCCAGTACGCCGAACACCGCGAGGAGCTGGGCCTGCTGGTGGAGCGGGAGACCGCGTTCAAACGCGAGCTGCTGGTGAAGGAGACCGAGGGCTGGGACCGGTCCTGGTACGCCGACGCGGACGACATGATCCGCCAGTGGACCGCCAACGCCCGCACCTTCCGCGCCGACATCGCCGCCCGCCCCGAGCGCTACGTGGCCGGCTCGCTGCCCGAACTCCCCTTCGCCGACGACTCCTTCGACCTGGTGCTCAGCTCGCACCTGCTGTTCTCCTACGGCAACCGGCTGGACGAGGACTTCCACCGGGCGGCCCTGCTGGAACTCGCCCGGGTGGCGCGCCGGGAGGTCCGGATCTTCCCGCTCGTGGTGTACGACACGGGAGTCCGCTACCAGGGGCTGGACCGGCTGCGCGGGGAACTGGCCGAACTCGGCGTCCCGAGCCGGGTGGAGCAGGTGTCCTACGAGTACCGGCCCGGGGGGAACGAGTTGCTGGTGCTCTCCACCGCCGCCCACCGGCCGTCGGCCCGGACCGCACCGGGCGCGGCGGGCGCACCGGACGCACCGGGCGCGGCGGAGGCCGTGGACCCGGTGCGGTGGCGGCACCGGGAGCCGGGGACCTGAGCGGCCGGCCGGTCGCGGGCCGGACGACGGGAACCGGGGTGGGCGCGGCGGGTGTTGCCGCGCCCACCCCGGTGGTCCTGCGGGGCGGTCAGTTGACGAAGACGGCCGGGCCGCCCGCCTGGCTGGTGTCGGCCACCGGGCCGTACGTCGCGGAGAAGTAGCCGTCGGCCGGGCAGAGCGTCGAGCCGCCGCTCTTGGCGAAGTGCTCGGTGCGGAACGCCAGGCTGTGCGCGGCGTTGTCGGCGTTGCCGGTGAAGGCGCCGCTCAGCTGGTAGGAACAGGTGATGGTGCCGAACCAGGTGTCCAGGACGGCGGTGGCCTGGATCGTGCCGGCGGACCCGCCGGTGAGGGTGACCGGCAGGCCGGGCGCGTCGGAGACGGTGACGCCGTACGGCAGGTTGCCGACCGTCAGGCTGCGCACCGAGGTGACCCCGGTGACGTTGGCGGTGCACGAGCCGAAGGTCAGCCCGGTCAGCGAGGCGGTCGCGCTGCCCGGCGCCGCCGGGTTGCCCAGCACCGAGGCCGAGAGCTGCGACGTGGCGCAGGTGACGCCGGTGGTGCTGGTCGCGGTCGAGTAGAAGGTGGCCTTGGTGCCGGTGGCGAGCGGCGCGGCGAGCGCGTCGCCCACGGCGACGGCGGTACCGCCCGCGCTCCCGGTGGTGAGCACCGGACCGGCGGCGAGGGGCTGCGGCGACGCGGAGGCGGGGGCGGCGGCCAGAGCGCCGGCCGCGCAGACGGCGGCGGCGGTGACGGCGAGGTGACGGCTGAAGCGCATGGGAAAACCTCTTCCTCGGTGAGGGGCGAGAAGACGTCCTCTCGCGGCTCCCGAGCGGTGGGGACCGGGGAGCGCGCGGCGTTTCCGGTTTCCCTACGGTCCAGCCGTGACCGTGCGCCGTCAAGGCGATGGGACAAACTTGCTGACTTTTCGTCAATAAACCCCAACTCGCCGTCTCTGGGGGCTGGTTGACCGCCGTCTCGCCGACCCGACCCCGCGGCCCCGAGGGGCCGGAGCACCCGGCGGCCCCGCCGCCTGCGAGAATTCCGGCATGGCTGAGCACGACAGCGACCACGGCTACCTCCTGGACAACCGCCAGTCGGAGGCGGGAATCCGCTTCCGCGCCCTCGCCGAGCTGTTCGACCCGGTGACCTTCCGGCACGTCGACGCCCTCGGAATCGGCCCCGGCATGCGCTGCTGGGAGGTCGGCGCGGGCGGCCCCTCGGTGCCGCTCGGTCTCGCCGAACGCGTCGGCCCGACCGGCACGGTGGTCGCCACCGACATCGACGTCTCCTGGACCGCCCCCGCCGCCGGCGGCGTGATCGAGGTGCTGCGCCACGACGTGGCCGCCGACCCGCCGCCGCCCGGCGGCTTCGACCTGGTGCACGCCCGGCTGGTCCTGGTGCACGTCGCCGACCGCGCCGAGGCCCTGCGCCGGATGGTCCAGGCGCTGCGCCCCGGCGGCCGGCTGCTCCTGGAGGACGCCGACCCGGCCCTCCAGCCGCTGCTTTGCCCGGACGAGTCCGGGCCCGACGAGCGCCTCGCCAACCGGCTGCGGTCGGGCTTCCGCACCCTGATGGCCGGGCGCGGCGCCGACCTCGCGTACGGGCGGACGCTGCCCCGGGCGCTGCGCGAGGCCGGCCTCGTCGACGTCCGGGCCGACGCCTACTTCCCGATCACCTCGCCGGCCTGCGCGGTCCTGGAGGACGCGACGGTCCGGCAGATCCGCGGGCTGCTGGTGCGGGAAGGGCTCGCGACGGACGAGGAGATCGACCGTCACCTGGCCAACGTCGCCGGCGGCCGGCTCGACCTGGCCACCGCCCCGATGATCTCCGCCTGGGCGCGCCGGCCGTGAACCGCCGCCCGGGAGCGGATCGCCCGCCGGGCCGCCGGGACGCCCGGCCGTGCCGTCCACGCGGACGGCGAACTGCTGCGCCGCATCGCGCGCGGCGAGCGGCCGATCGAGTCCTGGACGCCGATCGCGCTGGACGCCCCCTGCCTGGCCGTGGACACCACCCGGGGCTGGAACCCGCCCCTGGAGCGGATCGCGGCCTTCGCCACCGGCGCCGCCGAGGATCCCTCCGGCCGGGCGGGGAACCGGGGCCGTCGTCGGTCTAACCTCGACGGTATGGACGCGTTCGAACACCCGGGCGGACGGGCCGCCGTGCCACCGGGGGAGGGGCTGGAAGCCCTGGTAGGGCTGCTGGAGCGGCGTGGCACGGTGCTGCTCAGCGGGGCGGGCCTGTCCACCGAGTCCGGGATCCCCGACTACCGCGGCGCCACCGGCCGCCGCCGCAGCGGCACCCCGATGACGTACCAGGAATTCACCGGCAGCGCCGACGCCCGGCGCCGCTACTGGGCCCGCAGCCACAGCGGCTGGCCCGCGATCGTCGCCGGTGCCCGGCCCAACGCCGGACACCACGCGGTGGAACGGCTGCGCCGGGCCGGGCACGTCGCGGCGGTCATCACCCAGAACGTGGACGGTCTCCACCACGCGGCCGGCACCCGGGAGGCCGTCGAGCTGCACGGCGGACTCCGCCGGGTGGTCTGTCTCGACTGTCGCCGCACCAGCACCCGGGCCGAGCTGGACCGGCGGCTGGAGGAGCTCAACCACGGCTTCCGGCCGACCGGGGCGGAGCTGCGGCCCGACGGCGACGCGCAGCTGCCGCAGCCCGTGGTGGACGGCTTCCGGGTCGCCGCCTGCACGGACTGCGGCGGAGTGCTCAAGCCCGACGTGGTCTTCTTCGGCGAGAACGTCCCGCTGCCCCGGGTCGAGCACTGCTTCGAACTGGTCGACGCGGCCCGTTCGCTGGTGGTCCTCGGCTCCTCGCTGGCGGTCCTGTCCGGGCTGCGCTTCGTGCGCCGCGCCGCCCGGTCGCGGCTGCCGGTCGCGATCGTCAACCAGGGGCCGACGCGCGGCGACGAACTCGCCGCGCTCCGGCTCGACCTGCCGCTGGGGCCGGCCATGACGGAGGTCGCCCGGCTGCTCGACGCGGCCTGACGGGCCTGTTCGGGCAGTGGGCGGCCCGATCGGTGCCCTGAGCGGCCTGTTCGCGGCCTTGGTGGGCCCGGCCCGGCGCGCTGAGCCGGGCCGGGCCGGGCCGGGCCCACCAGGGCAGGCGCGCTCAGCCGGCCGGCAGAGCGGGCCGGCCCGGCACCCACAGCGGCACCCGGCCGCCGCGCGGCATGGAACGCGCCGCGTCCTGCTCCAGCCACCCGCCGACCCGTTCCGGATCGCCCTCGCACAGCTCCACCAGCGCGGCCGCGGCGATCCGGGTGCAGCACAGCACCAGCGCCAGGGTGTCCTGGCGGCGGTGCCGCTCCCGGACGTACGCCTCGCCGCGCTCCTCGATCCGGCGGGCGTGGCACGGCCCGTCCTCGGCGGTCAGCGCCTGCACGCCGTGCCACACCAGGGTCAGCGCACAGGGCTCGGCCGGGTGCGAGGCGCCCTCGCGCTGCGCCTGTTCACGAGCCTCCGCCGAGCGCTGCCCCAGCCATTCCAGCGCCGCCGGCCCGTCCTCCCGGCAGGAGCGCAGCACCAGCTCCGCGGCCCGGGCCACCAGGGCCCGCAGGAGTGCCGGCGAGGGCACCCGCAGTCCGGACGCGGGTCCGTCGCCGAACGCCAGCCAGGCATCGGCGAACGAGGCCGCCCGCAGTCCGCCCATCCAGGCCGGTTCCCCGGCCTCCGTACTCAGCCAGTCCTGTGCCCCCAGCCGCACCAGCCCCACGGCCGTCAGGCGCGCCGCGTCCCCGTCCAGCTCCCGCAGCCATCCACTCCGCACCAGTACACACCCCCGTCAGCGGTTCATCCCCGTGAGGCCTCATCCCACCACACCAGGACGGGAACGAACTAGACAGGGGCACGTCACAATCTGGAAGCGAGCCCTCCGGGTGGTCCTCCGGTGGAGGCGGCTGGGAGCCGGCCGGGGCAGGGCCGGGGCGACCGGCCGGGGCGCCGTGGTGCGGCCGTGGCGCGTTTGGCCCCCCGGGGTGTGGGCGTCGGCTGAGTTGGGCAGGGGCACGTCAGGACCCGGGCGGCTGTGCGGACGCCCGGTGCGTCGGGGCGGGCCGGTGGCGGCCTGCCATCACTGTGGTGCGAGCCCGTCGATCAGGGCGAGGGCGTCCTCGACCGATCCCGCCGGGTCGATCACCGGACAGAGGACCCCGCGGACAGTGCGGGTGGCGTCCAGTACGAGGGTGAGCCGCCAGAGCCGGTCGACGCCCGCCGCCCGGAAGGTGGGCAGGCGCAGCGCGGCGGTCGGCCGGACTTCGCCGTCGGAGAGCAGCGGGAAGGGGAGGCGGGCGTGCTCGGCGAACGCGGACAGCTGGTCCGGGCGTTGGGTGCTGACGCCGTGGGCCCGGGCGTCGCGGGCGGTGAACTCGGCCGTGCGGTCGCGGTAGGTGCCGGACTCCAGGGTGCAGCCGGCCGCGCCGGGGATCTCCCCCCACCCGGGCGGGTGGTCCGGGCCGCCGGAGGCGTGGGCGCCGGGGTGGCAGTAGAGCACCGTCCAGGTGGCGCCGGGCGCCACGGGGTCGGTCGACTCGCCTGTGGCGGCGGGGAGTTCCAGCTCGGGCAGCCGGTGGCCGGTCAGGCCGTGCACACGGCGGGCCGCTTCTCCAGCACCCCGGCGGCGACCAACGCCTTGAGGCGCTCGGTGAGGACGCGGCGGCTGACGCCCAGTCCGGTGCAGTGGACAGGTTGCGACAGAAGGGGTGGGCCCGATGGTGGATGTGACGACGCGGACAGCGGTCGCGGCGGACCGGGGAGCGGAGCACGAGGCGCGACGCCGGACTTCGGCAGGAGTGTTCTGGCGCTACTGGACGGGATCGCTGGTCAGCCGGCTCGGGGACCAGGTGACCAGTGTCGCCCTGCCGTTGATCGCCGTGCTCACCCTGCACGCGACGGCCTGGCAGGTCGGCCTGATCACCGGCGCCGGGTACCTGGCGTGGCTGCTGGTCGGACTGCCGGCCGGCGTCCTGGTCCACCGGCTCCCGCTGCGCGGCACCCAGGTGGTGATGGACCTGGTGCGCGGGCTGGCCGTGGCCTCGGTTCCGGTGGCGGCCGCGCTGGGCGGCCTCGGCCTGCCGCACCTGGTGGCGGTCGCGCTGCTGGTCGGGCTGGCGAGCGTGGTCTTCGACGTCGGCAACTCCACCTTCCTGCCCTCCATCGTCCCCAGGGAGGAGCTGACCGCCCGCAACAGCCTGCTCTCCGGCAGCAGCGCCGCGACCGAGCTGGCCGGCCCCTCGCTCGGCGGGGTGCTGGTCCAACTCGTCGGCGGCGCGGCCGCGATGGTGCTGGACGCGGTCAGCTACCTGGTCTCGGCGGCCCTGCTGCGCAGCCTGCCGCGCGCGGAACGGTCCGCCGTCGCCCGCCCGGCCGGCGCGGGGATGCGGGAACAGATCCGCGAGGGCTGGCACTTCGTCACCCGGCACCCGGTGATCGGGCCGTGCGCCGCCGACGCCACCGCGGTCAACTTCGTCGCCGGCGGGCTGATGACGCTCACCCCGGTGTTCCTGGTCGACACCCTCGACGCGCCGGCCGCCGCCGTCGGCGCCCTGATGGCCACCGGCGGTCTGGGCAGCCTGATCGGCGCCGCCCTCACACCCCGGGTGGTCTCCCGGATCGGCAGCGGCGGCGCCCTGCGGAGGGCGGCGCTGATCGCCGCGCTCTTCACCTTCCTGCTCCCGGCGGCCGGCTCCGGCTGGGCGGCGCTCGTGTTCGCCGTCGGCAACGCGGGCTTCTCGGCGGGAGTGGTGGTCACCAGCATCGTCACCCGCACCCACCGGCAGACCCACACCCCGCCGGAGCTGCTCCCCAGGGTGATGGCCACCGTCCGGTTCGTCTCCTGGGGCGCCATCCCGGTCGGCGCGGTCCTGGCCGGTGCCGCCTCCACGGCCTGGGGCCCGCGCACGGCGCTGCTCCTGCTGGCGGTGTGCAGCCTGGCCGGCCCGGCGATCCTGCTGGCCGGTTCGATCCGCCGGGTGCGCGACCTCGCCTGACGCCGGTCGCCCGCCGCCGCCCCGGGCGCCGTTCGGTCGAACGGCAAGGCCCGGGGGAGCGGCGAGCGGGGAAGCCGAGGGGCAGCGGCGGGCGACCGGCCTCTCCCGGGCCTCGCACGACTGTCGGACGGGTGGACGAGAATGGCAATATGTCGCCGGTACCGTCCACACCCGCCGTCTCCGCCCGCATGAGCCGACAGGCATCGCGGGACACCGCCCAGGAACTGGCCGTCCGCCGTCTGCTCCATGCCGGTGGGTACCGCTACCGTGTCCAGCGGCCGGTGCCGGGCATGCCTCGCCGTACGGTGGACATCCTCTTCCCGGGGCCGAAGGTGGCGGTCTTCCTCGACGGCTGTTTCTGGCACGGGTGCCCGCAGCACGCCACGCACCCCAAGAGCAACGCCGAATGGTGGCGGACCAAGCTGGGCCGCAACATCGAGCGCGACACCGAGACGACGGAGCATCTGCGGGACGAGGGCTGGACGGTGCTCCGCTTCTGGGAGCACGAGAAACCCGAGGACGTCGCGCTGCGGGTCGCCGAGACGGTGGACCACGAACGGAAGCGCCCCGCCGGGGCCGCCCCGTCCCGGCGGGGGATCTGACGGGTCGGCAGCGGTCGTACGGGCGGCCAACGACGGCAACGAGACCGTGCCGACCGTCGTCGTGGACGGCCGGCCGCACACCAACCCCGACCCCGCGTGGGTGCGCGGACAGCTGTCCGCCACCTGAGTGGCGGCAGCGCCGCCGCACCCCGTCGACGCGGAGGGCGGTGCCACCGATCCGCTCGGTGGCACCGCCCTGGCCGGTGTCAGCCGACGGCGACTCCGTCGGCGCCCAGGCCGGCCGCGTTGCCGACGGCCTTCAGCGCATCCGCCGAGGAGGCGGCGCGGCACGCCATCTCCACGGCGTGGAAGCCGACTTCGGGTCCGACCCGGTCGGCGGGGCCGCCGGGTGCGTCGCGGAAGACGGCGACCTCGCCCGGGAGCAGCTCCGAGCGGAGCAGGCTCGCCAGGCCGGCCCGGCCGCTCAGGCTCAGCTTGCGGTAGATGCGCGTCAGGTGCTGTTCCACTGTGCTGACGGTGATCCAGAGCTTGTCGCTGATCTCCCGGTTGCTGTCGCCCTCGGCCGCCAGTTTCGCCACCCGGAGCTCGGCCCGGCTGAGGCCGGTGAGCAGCGAGCCCACCGCCCCGCCCGGGGTGGTCGCCGGGGGCGGTCCCAGCGGGAGCGCCGGCTCGTCGTCCTCGCGCGGGCCGTCCTCGGCGGGGCGGCGGTCGCCGCAGTCCCCGAGCCCGGCGTCGGTGTGCGGGTCCGCGCGCGGTTCCTCGTCGGGCCCGAACCCGTCGCCGACGGACCGCCCGTGTTCCACGGCCGGGGCGAATCCGGCCCGGATCCGCTGGGTCCCCGCCTCCGTCCGGGCCGGTTCGAGCCGGTCGCCGGGCGTCCGCAGGCGGTCGACGGCCTCCTGCAGCAGGGCGGGCTTCTCCCGGCCCCCGTCGTGGTCGGCCAGGATCCGGAGCAGGGCGCCGCGGGTGCGGTCGTCCAGGGACGGTTCCTGCAGCTGGCTGGCCGCCAGGTCCCGGGCGGTGACCGGGTCACCGGCCTGGAAGGTGGCCTCGACCAGGCTGGCGGTCAGCGGGATCAGGGCGGGGATGTCCAGTTGCCAGACCCTGAGCCGACGGGCGCAGGTCCGGAGGTCGTCGAGCGCCTCCGTGGTCCGACCGGCCGCCAGGGCGAGCCGGCCGCGGGCGTGCAGGTAGCGGATGCCCATCACGGTCTCGAACATGGCGCTCGGGACCTCCCGGCCGGCCTCCTTGGCGGCGTCGTCCGTCCGGCCCAGTGCGAGGTGGGCCTGGATGAGCACCGACAGCGGATAGCCGATCGACACCCCCCAGTTCTCCTCGCCCGCCAACGACAGGGCGTCCGAGGCGAGTTCGGCGGCGGCCTCGGGATCCCCGTCGCGCAGGCACACGTCGGCCCGGGCCGCCTTGAGCTGGGCCAGCCAGGTGGTCGCACCCCGACGGGTGGCGTGGCCGATCAGCTCGTCGCACCAGAGCAGGGCCCGGCCGGGCTGGTCCCCGTCGGCGAGGGCGAGGATCGCCGTGGTGATCGCTTCCAGCGGCATCCCGTCCACCCGGCAGGAGGACAGGACGCGTTCGGCGAGCGAGGCGCTCTCCGCGTCGCCGCCCCGGGCCCAGACCCGGGAGAAGACCCCGATCGCCTCCGCGGCCGCGGGCAGGCAGGTGCCCCCGCCCCCGGTGCCGCAGAGCTCGTCGAGGTTCCAGGACCGGGTGAAGGACGGGCCGAAGAACCAGTGGAAGACGTGCAGGAGTTCGACGCCGTCCTCGTGCCCGAGGGTGAGGTGCGTGCGCTTCGCCTCCGCGAGGACGGTGGACACGGTGGTGAGGTCTCCCCGCCACAGCAGCGCCCGGATCAGTGCGACGACGTCCTTGCCGGTGAGCTTGCCCTCCACCAGGGCCTCGCGCAGCGCGCTGGTGTGCGGGGCGACCGCGCTGGGGTTGGTCTGCCAGGTGGAGTGGACGTATGTGCGCAGGGTGGCCAGGTGCTGGTCGTCGTTGGCCGCGGCCAGCGCCAGGTTGAGGTAGAGGTGTGCGGTCGAGGTCTTCCCCTCGGCCAGCTCCTGCTCCGCGGCGTCGGTGAGGATCGGTACGGTCCAGTCGCCGTCGGCCTCGCCCGCGGCGACGATCTGGGCGGCGATGACCGTGGTGGCCATGCCCAGGTCGCGCCGGAGCTTCGTCGCCCGGGTGTACAGCGTGGTCTGCTCGGTGCGCGAGAGCGAGGCGAGGACGGCGGCCGCGACGTTCGGGTGACGGAACTCGTCGCCGGCGGTCAGGCCGGCGTTGGTGAGGATCTCCAACGCGTGCCCGACGCACCGCTGGTCGAGGTCGAGCAGCCGGCCGAGCAGCGCCGGGGAGGCGTGCTCGCGCAGGACGGCCATGCCGCTGGCGACCGCGAGGATCTGCGGTTCCCAGCGGTAGAGGCAGGCCAGGACGGCCATTTCGAAGGACCGGCCGACGCGCGGCAGGTCGTCGGGCCGGGCCCGGTCGTGGGTGGCGTCGAGGTGGTTGTCCTCGATCAGGGCGTGGACCAGGATCGGGTTGCCCCCGCTCAGCCGGTGGACGGCCGGGGCGAGTCGCGGCGCGATCGCGTGGTCCGGGGTCCGCTCCAGGATGGTACGGACGGTGTCCTCGGACATCGGCTTGAGCTGGACCCTGCTGTGCGGCGCGCGGGTCACCTCGGCGCGGAACAGCGGCAGCGTGGGCTGCGGCCGGTCCCACTCGTTGAGCACCATGAGCATGCGCTGGGGGCGCATGCGGCGCTGGAGGTAGAGCAGCGCCTGGAGCGAGGCGGTGTCCGCGAAGTGCACGTCGTCGATGCCGACCACCACGGACCGGCCCTCGCAGGCGCCCAGGAGGACGTTGCAGAGCCGACGGATGGTCTCGTTCTCGACGGCCTGCGGCCGTTCGAACCGATGGTCGGGGCCCAGGTGGTCGCCGAACGCCTCCGCGACCAGGGCGGATATTTCCGCGGCGAGTTCGTTCGGCAGTTCGGCGCAGCGCAGCAACTGCTCGATGACCCCCATGGGGAGATCCCGTTCCGCCCGCGAACCGGTCGCCTGGAGGACCAGTGCTCCTTCTTTTGCCGCCAGCGCCGAGAAATCGTGCAGAAGTTGGGTCTTACCACTTCCCAGGGTTCCGCTGACGAGGACCACCCGACCGTTCCCGCAGGACAGTCCCTCGAACAGGTCCAGTAAATACTCCAACGCTTCATGCTGTTCGGCTCGAATCAGCAAGAATGCCTCCGAGTTGTTGTGTAAAAGCCTTGCATCCACCGCAACGGAAAGGCTGACTCCCCCGTTTTGCCTTGAGCCTCCATGACGTTGCGTGATCACTCAGATGCACGGTGTACACAGCGCGAGGGGAACGCCGGCGGGACCGAGAGCCCGGGTTTGCATCTACTTTCACCCTAGGCGAACTTCAACGGCGAACGCTAGGGACTCCGTTCAGCACCACACCAGTGACTTAAGCATCGTGCGTGTAGCGTGGTTTCAGGAGGTGTCGGATGTCGCGACCAGGGCAGTTCGGCCCGGAACCGGGCGGGGGACTGCCCGACCGCATCGCGGTCGGGCTGCTGACCGGGTCGTTCCCGCCGGAGCTGGTGGAGCGGGTGGTGGCCCGGTGCGGGCGGGAGGGGCAACGGAACCGCCTGCTGACGCCGAAGGTGACGGTCTACCTGGTCCTGGCGATGTGTCTGTTCCCGGGCCACGGCTACCAGGAGGTCGCCCGCAAGCTCGTCCGGGGACTGGCCTGGGCGGGGCGCTGCACAGCGCCGGGGCAGGTGCCCAGTACGGCGGCGATCTCGCGGGCCCGGGTGAAGCTGGGGGCGGAGCCGTTCAGGGAGCTGTTCGCCGAGGTCGTCCGGTCGGCGGCGGTCGAGGAGGCCGGGCAGGCCGGGCAGGTCGGGCAGGCCGGGCAGGTCGGGGGCGTCCGGTACCGGGGGCGGCGCCTGGTCGCCGTCGAGGGTGCGGCGATCGAGGTGCCGGACAGTGCCGAGAACGTGGCGTACTTCGGACCGCCGGAGCCCGGGGGCGGGTACCCGCGGGTGCGGCTGGCGGCCCTGGTCGAGTGCGGCACCGGCGCGGTCGCCGCGGCGGCCACCGGCCCGTCGGCGGCCGCCGTGCCGAACCTGGCCCGGGGCCTCTTCGACCGCCTCGGCGGCGGGGACCTGCTGCTCGCCGACCAGGGCGGGTTCGAGGGTCCGACGGTGTGGCGGGACGCCTCCGCCGGTGGGGCGGACCTGCTGTGGCGGGTCGGCCCGGACGCGGTGCTGCCGGTGCGTCAGCTGCTGGGCGACGGCTCGTTCCTGTCCGGGTTCGCCGCCGACGGGGGCGGTCGCGGCGGTGGCGGGTCGGGCCGGTCGACGGGGTCCGCGGCGCCGGTGGTGCGAGTGGTCGAGGACCCCTCGGCGGGGGAGCCGGGCCGGCTGCTCACCACGATCCTCGACCCGGGGCGGGCCCCCGCCGCGGAGCTGGCCGCGCTGCACGGCGCGTGGAGGTCGGGGGCGAGGGCCCTGCGGGACCTGGCGGCCGATCAGCTGGCGGCCGTGCGGGTGCTGCGCTCGCGCTCGCCCGAGGGGGTCGAGCAGGAGGTCTGGGGGCACCTGCTGGTCCATCACGCCCTGCGCCGGCTGCGGGTCTCCGGCCCGGGGCGCTAAGTCACCGGTGCGGTGAAACTGAATCAGCCGTTCCACTTCTCCGTGATGGCCGAAACGTGACGGCGCATTCCGGATCGGTGCGCATATCCGATGGGACGGAGGGCCCGGGGGCATTTCGGTGGTGCCGGAACGGATCGGAGGCGTTCGTTCCGCACACGTTCTGCCTGCCAGACCCGCAGGTCCCGCCGCCGGCCCGGGGGATTCGCCGGCCGGGCGCCGGTGGCGGTTCCACCGGTGGAATCAGCGCGTCCGGTTCGATCGGTTCCGCCGGCCGGCACCCCTAAAGTTGGCCGGGCACCGCCCCCTAACCTCCCCCCCGGTCCGACGAGGCGCCCTTGCCCCGACGGCGCCGCCGACATAGGGCGTGCCCTGGCGTGACCCGATCGCCCGCGCGGCCGCCGCGCTCCAGCGGCCCGGGAAGGTCGGGAAGGTGCCGGGGCGCCGGCGGGCATCCCCTACCAGGGCAGCCGCAGGACCCCGCGCGCGTGCGCCCGCGCCGTGCGGCTAGGGGTTGTCGGGTCGGGCCGGGCCGGTCACGGTAGGAGCCGTTGAGGTCCCGACAGGACAGCGGGCGACCGGAGCCGGCCACGAACCCTCGTGCGCTCCCGCCCGCGGATCAAGGTGAGACGCGCGGTCCCGCAGGTCCGCGGGCGGCGCCTCACCGGTGTCGTGGTCCCACCACGCCGACCGCCGGAGGGATTCCAGTCACCATGGCAGCTATCGACGATCTGTGGGTGCGCCGCTACCACCCCGCGCCCGAGGCCCGGCACCGGCTGCTCTGCCTGCCGTACGCGGGCGGGTCCGCGAGCTACTTCTTCCCGGTGTCCCGCGCGCTGTCGCCGCAGGTCGACGTCCTCGCGGTGCAGTACCCCGGCCGTCAGGACCGGCGCCAGGAGCCCTGCGTGGAATCCGTGCAGGAACTGGCCGACCTGCTGGTCGACGTCGTCAAGCCGTGGGCCGACCGCCCGCTGTCGCTGTTCGGCCACAGCATGGGCGCCTCCGTGGCGTTCGAGCTGGCGCTGCGGCTGGAGGACCTCGGCATCGTGCCGCACACGGTGTGGGCCTCCGGGCGGCGCGCCCCCGGCGCCCACCGCGACGAGCGGTTCCACCAGCTCGACGACCAGGGCCTGCTCGCCGAGATCAAGCGGCTGGACGGGACCGACAACAACCTCCTCGACGACGAGGAGATGGTGCGGATGGTCCTCCCGGTGCTGCGCAGCGACTACCGGGCCGCCGAGACCTACCGCCCCACCCCCGGTGCCGGGATCACCGCGCCGGTCCTCGCCCTGGTCGGCGACGACGACCCGAAGGTCACCGTGGACGAGGCCCGGAAGTGGGCCGAGCACACCTCGGGCCCGTTCGAGCTCGAAGTCTTCCGCGGCGGCCACTTCTACCTCAACGCCCACGCCAACACCGTCGTCGACCGGATCCGCACCAGGCTCGGCTGACAACTCCGCCGTTCCTCCGCGTCATCCGTCCACGCGAAGTTCCGCCGCGTCATTCATCCACGCGAATCGACCGTGTTGAAGGGCAGCCGGTTTCGAACCGGTTCTAGAGCTGCTCTGCGAGCCGGTCCTCGGAAATCCCGAAAAACTGCCCAGAGGAGTCGTTCGTGTCCAAGTCGCTCTACGAACTCGGTGAGATTCCGCCGCTCGGCCTCGTGCCCGAGCAGATGTACGCGACCGTCATCCGGCAGGACCGCTTCGGCGAGCCCCTCAAGGCGATGCAGACCGAGGTCGTCGACGTGCCGGAGCCCGGTTACGGCGAAGTGCTGGTGTACGTCATGGCCGCCGGAATCAACTACAACAACGTCTGGGCGTCGCTCGGCGAACCCATCGACGTCATCGCGATGAGACAGCGGTTGCTCGGCGAGAAGGAGGATTTCCACATCGGCGGCAGCGACGGTTCCGGAGTCGTCTGGGCCGTCGGCGAGGGCGTCAAGCAGTTCAAGGTCGGCGACGAGGTCATCCTTTCCGGAGCGACCTGGGACGAGACGGCGGAGGACGTCCGCACGGGCGTCGACCCGATCGCCTCGAAGTCGCTGCGGGCCTGGGGCTACGAGACGAACTACGGTTCCTTCGCCCAGTACACCGTGGTGCGCGAGCACCAGCTCCACCGCAAGCCGGCCAACCTGTCCTGGGAGGACGCCGGCGGCTACCTGGTCACCGGCGCCACCGCCTACCGGCAGCTGACCGGCTGGGCCCCGCACGACGTCCGCCCGGGCGACCCGGTGCTGATCTGGGGCGGCTCCGGCGGCGTCGGCTCGGCGGCCATCCAGATCGTGAAGCTGCTCGGCGGCATCCCGATCGCCGTGGTCTCCAACCCGGACCGGGTCCAGTTCTGCCTGGACCTCGGCGCCGCGGGCGTGATCGACCGCCGGGAGTTCACCCACTGGGGTCGGCTGCCGGACCTCGACGACGAGGCGGCCGGCCGGGCCTGGACGGCGGAGGCCCGCCGGTTCGGCGCGAAGATCTGGGAGATCCTCGGGGAGCGCCGCAACCCGAAGATCGTCGTCGAGCACCCCGGCGAGGACACCCTGCCGACCTCGCTGTTCGTCTGCGAGAACGGCGGCATGGTCGTGCTCTGCGGCGGCACCAGCGGCTACAACGGCGATCTCGACCTGCGCTACCTGTGGATGCGCAGCAAGCGCCTCCAGGGCTCGCACGCCTCGAACACCCGGGAGAACCGCGCGGTCATCGGGCTGATGGCGGACGGCCGGCTCGACCCGTGCATCACCTGGTGCGGCACCTTCGACCAGATCGGCGAGGCCCACCAGATGCTCTACGCGAACCAGCAGGGCGTCGGCAACCTGGCCGCCCTGGTGAACGCCGCGGCGCCGGGGCAGACCTCGCTGCGGACCGGCTGAACGACGGGACGGGAGCCGCGCCGCCACGGCGGCGCGGATTTCCGGACCGAATAACGGAGCGGGAACCGCGCGAATGCGGTTCCCGCTCCGACGGCGAACGGCCCGGAACGGCCCGTGCCATCTGATGTCCTTTTTTCTGGGGTCGGCTAGGGGTATCGCGCGGGGATTCTCTCCCTAGGATGCGAAACGCTGCGGTCTCACGGGTAATCGGTACCGGCTGCGGTCCACCGCCGGCCGGGAGTAGGGGTTGATCTGCGTGGGGGAAGAGCAAAAGTATCTCGAATACCTGAAGCGGGTGACGGCCGATCTCCGGCGCACACGTCGTCAGCTCCAGGTGGCGGAGATGCGCGAGCGCGAGCCCATCGCGATCGTCGCGATGGCCTGCCGTTACCCGGGCGGCGTGAGCTCGCCGGCCGACCTGTGGCGGCTGGTGACCCGCGGTGGTGACGCCATCACCGGTTTCCCCGAGGACCGCGGCTGGCCGGCCGGGTCCGGCTACGCCGACGAGGGCGGATTCGTCGACGGGGTCGCCGAGTTCGACGCCGCGCTGTTCGGCATCTCCCCGCGCGAGGCCCTGGCCATGGACCCGCAGCAGCGACTGCTGCTGGAATCCGCCTGGGAGGTCGTGGAGCGGGCCGGGATCGACCCGCGCTCGCTCTCCGGCAACCGGGTCGGCGTCTTCGTCGGCGCCTCCGCCTCCGGCTACGCCGAGGGCGCCCACTCCCTGCCCGAGGGCGCCGCCACCCACCTGGCCATCGGCAACGCGGCCAGCGTGGTGTCCGGCCGGGTCGCGTACGCGCTGGGCCTGGAGGGCCCGGCCGTCACCGTCGACACGGCCTGCTCCTCCTCCCTGGTCGCCCTGCACCTGGCCGTCCACGCGCTGCGCGCGGGCGACTGCGAGCTGGCGCTGGCCGGCGGTGTCACGGTGATGTCCTCGCCGAGCGTCTTCGCGGAGTTCAGCCGCCTCGACGGCCTGGCCGGCAACGGGCGGTGCAAGGCCTTCGCCGAGGGCGCCGACGGCACCGGCTGGGGCGAGGGCGTCGGCCTGCTGATGGTCGAACGGCTCTCCGACGCCCAGCGGTTGGGGCACCCGGTACTCGCCGTGGTGCGCGGCAGCGCCGTCAACCAGGACGGCGCCTCCAACGGCCTCACGGCCCCCAACGGCCCGTCCCAGCAGCGGGTGATCCGTCAGGCGTTGGCCGGCGCGGGGCTCTCCCCGGCCGACGTGGACGCGGTCGAGGCGCACGGCACCGGCACCCGGCTCGGTGACCCGATCGAGGCCCAGGCCCTGCTCGCCACGTACGGGCGGGAGCGTGCCGAGGGCGGCCCGCTGTGGCTGGGCTCGGTCAAGTCCAACATCGGGCACACCCAGGCCGCGGCCGGCGTGGCCGGTGTGATCAAGATGGTGCAGGCGATCCACCACGGCCTGCTGCCGGCCACCCTGCACGTGGACGCGCCCACCCCGCACGTGGACTGGAGCGAGGGCGGCGTCGAGCTGCTCACCGAGGCCCGGCCGTGGCCGGAGACCGACCACCCCCGCCGGGCCGGCGTCTCCTCGTTCGGCATCAGTGGCACCAACGCGCACGTGATCATCGAGGCGGCGCCCGCGCCCGCCGAGCCCCAGGGCGAGGGCGAGGGTGAGGCCGGGCCGGACGCCGGCACCGAGCCGGCCGCCCAGGTCTCCCCGGCCGACCCGGCCCCGTCGGGCCCTTCGGCGCCCGCGCCCGCCGCCGGCCGGCCGTCGCTGTGGCCGCTCTCCGGCAAGGGTGCGGCCGGGCTGCGCGCCCAGGCAAGCCGACTGCGCGCCCACCTCGCCGAGACCGAGGCGCCCGACCCCGTCGACCTCGCCTGGTCGCTCGCCACCACCCGCGCGGGCCTGGACCACCGCGCGGTGGTGCTCGGCGACCTGCTCCCGGGCCTGGACGCGCTCGCCGGGGGCGACCCGGCCGCGGCGGTGACCGGCGTGGTGGGCGAGGGCCGCTGCGCCTTCCTGTTCACCGGCCAGGGCTCGCAGCGCGCGGCGATGGGCCGCGGGCTGTACGAGGCCTTCCCCGCCTTCGCCGAGGCCTTCGACGCCGTCTGCGCCGAACTGGACCGCCACCTCGACGGATCGGTCAAGGACGCGGTCTTCACCGGCCGCGGCCTCGACCTGACGATGTGGACCCAGGCCGGCCTGTTCGCCGTCGAGGTCGCGGGCTTCCGGCTGCTCGAATCCTGGGGCGTGGCCCCCGACTTCCTGCTCGGCCACTCCGTCGGCGAACTCGCCGCGGCGCACTGCGCGGGAGTCCTCACGCTCGCGGACGCCTGCGCCGTGGTGGCCGCGCGCGGCCGGTTGATGCAGGCGCTGCCGTCCGGCGGCGCGATGCTCGCCGTCCGGGCCACCGAGGCCGAGGCCGTCGAGGCGATCGCCGGACGCGCCGACGTCGCGGCGGTCAACGGGCCGTCCTCGGTCGTGGTCTCCGGCACCGTGGAGGTGATCGACGAACTGGCCGCCCGCTGGGCGGCCGAGGGCCGCAGGACGAGCCGGCTGACGGTCTCGCACGCCTTCCACTCCGCCCTGATGGAGCCGATGCTCGCGGACTTCCGCGCGGTGCTGGAGACGGTCTCCTTCGCCCGCCCCCGGATCGCGATCGTCTCCAACCTGACCGGAGCCGTCGCCGCGCCCGACCTGCTCACCACCCCGGAGTACTGGGTGCGGCACGTGCGCGAGGCCGTCCGGTTCGCCGACGGCGCCGCCTGCCTGGCCGCCCGGGGCGTGACCCGCTTCGTCGAGCTCGGCCCGGACGGCGTGCTCTGTGGGATGGCCCAACAGGCCGGTGCCGAGGGCGTGTTCGCCCCGGTGCTGCGTCGCGATCGGGACGACGCCGAGTCGGCGCTGACCGCACTGGCCCGGATCTGGACGGCCGGGGTCGAGGTCGACTGGCGCACCGTGCTGCCCGAGGGCCGCCGGGTGGAGCTGCCGACGTACGCCTTCCAGCGCGAGCGCTACTGGCCGCAGAGCATGGCGGCGCCGGTCGGCCCGCCGCGCGAGGCCTCGGACCAGGACGTCCGGTTCTGGGCGGCGGTGGAGCGCGCGGACCTCGCCGAGCTGGCCACCACCCTGAAGCTGGAGGAGGCCCCCGGCCTGCTGGACGAGGTGGTCCCCGCGCTGGCCGCCTGGCGGCGCTCCCAGCGGCAGGAGTCGACCGTCGACTCGTGGCGCTACCTGGTCAGCTGGAAGCCGCTGACGGGCCTCGGCGACACCGCCCCGCTCACCGGCGACTGGCTGCTGTCCGCCGACCCCGAGGACGGGCGGGCGGAGGCCGTCGAGCAGGCCCTGCGGGCCGCCGGCGCCACCGTCCTGCGCTGTGCCCCCGGGGCGTGGCCGACGGCCGACCCGGCCGGCCTGGCCGGCGTGGTCGCGCTGCCGGCCGGCGCCGACCCGGCCGCCGAGGCGCTGGCGACCGTCCAGGGCCTCGGCGAGGCGGGCATCGACGCACCGCTGTGGCTGCTCACCTCCGGTGCCGTCTCGGTGGGCCGGTTCGACCCGCCGAGCGACCCGTCGGCGGCCCGGGTGTGGGGGCTCGGCCGCGTCGCCGCCCTGGAACTCCCGGACCGCTGGGGCGGGTTGATCGACCTTCCGGCCACCCTGGACGCCCGGGCCGGCGCCCGGCTCGCCGCGGTGCTGGCCGGCGCCACGGGCGAGGACCAGGTCGCCGTGCGCGGCTCCGCCGGCTACGGACGCCGGCTGACCCGCCCGGAGCCGACCCGGACCGCCGAACGGCCGTGGACCCCCTCGGGCACGGTGCTGGTCACCGGCGGCACCGGCGCCCTGGGCGCGGCCGTCGCCCGCTGGCTGGCCGAACGCGGAGCGCCGCACCTGCTGCTGCTCGCCCGGCGCGGCGCCGCCGCACCGGGCGCCGAGGACCTGGTCGCCGAGCTGACCGCCACCGGCACCCGGGTGACCGTCGAGGCCTGCGACGTCGCGGACCGGGAGGCGCTGGCCGCGGTGCTCGCGCGGATCCCGGCCGACCTCCCGCTGACCGGGGTGGTGCACGCCGCCGGGGTCGCGGCGCACGGCCCGATCGAGGAGCTGCGCCCCGCCGACCTGGCCGCCGTCGTCGACGGCAAGGCGGCCGGCGCCACACACCTCGACGAACTCACCGACGGCCTGGACGTGTTCGTCACCTTCTCCTCGATCGCGGCGACCTGGGGCAGCGGCGGCCAGGCCGCCTACGCGGCCGGCAACGCCCACCTGGACGCGCTGGTCGACAACCGCCGCAGCCGCGGCCTGTCCGGCACCTCGATCGCCTGGGGCCCCTGGGCCGAGGCCGGGATGGCCGCCCGGGGCGAGGCGGCCGACTTCCTGCGCCGCCGCGGGCTGAACGCGCTCGACCCGGCCCTCGCCGTCCGCGCCCTGGCGCGGGCCGTGGACCACGGCGAGGGCTGCGTGACCGTCGCCGACGTCGACTGGGGGCTGTTCGCCCCGGCCTTCACCCTGGGCCGCCCCAGCCCGCTGCTGGCCGACCTGCCCGAGGCGGCGCGGCCGGTCGAGGGGGAGGGCTCCGACTTCGAGCTGGGCACCGCGCTGCGGCAGCGGCTCACCGCCGGGCCCGCAGGTCAGCGCCACCAGGTGCTGGTGGACCTGGTCCGGGAGCGCGCGGCCGCCGTGCTGGGCCACCGCACCGCCGAGGCGGTCGACCCCGAGCAGGTCTTCCGCGACCTCGGCTTCGACTCGCTGACCGCCGTCGAACTGCGCAACCTGTTGAACGCGGAGACCGGCCTCCGGCTGCCCGCCACCCTGGTCTTCGACCACCCGACGCCGACCGCCCTGGCCGCGTACCTGCTCGGCGAGCTGTTCGACGAGCCGGACGCGCCGGCGGCGCCCATCCGTGCCGCGGTCGCCGTCGCCGCCGCGGATGCCGCCGACGACGACCCGGTCGTGATCGTCGGCATGAGCTGCCGCTACCCCGGCGGGGTGGAGTCCCCCGACGACCTGTGGCGGCTGGTGTCCGAGGGCGAGGACGGCGTCACCGGCTTCCCCGCCGACCGCGGCTGGGACCTCGCCGACGACGAGGGCTCGTACGCCCGGCAGGGCGGCTTCGTCGCCGGGGCGACCGGCTTCGACGCGGCGCTGTTCGGCATCTCCCCGCGCGAGGCGCTGGCCATGGACCCCCAGCAGCGGCTGCTGCTGGAGGCCGCCTGGGAGGTCCTCGAATCGGCGGGGCTGGACCCGCGCTCCGTCCAGGGCGCGCAGATCGGCGTGTTCGCCGGAGCGTCCAACTCCGGCTACGGCACGGGCGGCCTCGGGCTGGCGGGCGCCGAGGGGCACCTGCTGTCCGGCACCGCCAACAGCGTCATCTCCGGCCGGGTCGCGTACACCTTCGGCCTCGAAGGGCCCGCCGTCACCGTCGACACCGCCTGCTCCTCCTCGCTGGTCGCCCTGCACCTGGCCGTCCAGGCCGTGCAGCGCGGCGAGTGCGAGCAGGCCCTGGCCGGCGGCGTCACGGTGATGGTCTCCCCGGCGGCCTTCGGCGAGTTCGACCGCCAGGGCGGGCTCTCCTCGACCGGACGCTGCCGCTCCTACGCGGGCGCCGCCGACGGAACGGGCTGGGGCGAGGGCGTCGGCCTCCTGCTGGTCGAGCGGCTCTCCACCGCCCGGCGCGAGGGCCACCGCGTGCACGCGGTGATCCGGGGCAGCGCGGTCAACCAGGACGGCGCCTCCAACGGCCTCACCGCGCCCAACGGCCCCGCGCAGCAGCGGGTGATCCGGCAGGCGCTGGTCAACGCGGGCCTGTCCACCCGGGACGTCGACCTGGTCGAGGGCCACGGCACCGGCACGGTGCTGGGCGACCCGATCGAGGTCCAGGCGCTGCTGGCCACGTACGGCCAGGGACGGCCGGAGGACGGCCCGCTGCTGCTCGGATCGATCAAGTCCAACATCGGCCACACCCAGGCCGCCGCGGGCGCGGCCGGCGTGATCAAGATGGTGCAGGCACTGCGCCACGGGATCATGCCCGCCACCCTGCACGTGGACGAGCCCAGCCCGCAGGTGGACTGGTCGCGCGGCGCGGTGGAACTGCTCACCGAGGCCCGGTCCTGGCCCGAGCTGGACCGGCCGCGCCGGGCCGCCGTCTCCTCCTTCGGCATCAGCGGCACCAACGCCCACGTCATCATCGAGCAGCCCCCGGCCGTCGAGGCCGAGCGGGCCCCGACCCCCGCGCTCGCGCTGCTGCCGCTCTCCGCCCACACCCGGGACGGCCTGCGGGCCCAGGCGCAGCGGCTGCGCACCTTCCTCGCCGACTCGGACGCCGACCCGCGCGACACCGGCCACGCGCTCGCCACCACCCGTGCCGCGCTGGAGCACCGCGCGGTGCTGGTCGGCGACGACCGGACGGAACTCCTCGGCCGGCTGGCCGACTTCGACGGCACGACGGCCGCCACCGCGGTCCCCGGCGGCACCGCCTTCCTGTTCACCGGCCAGGGGGCCCAGCGGGCCGGTATGGCCGAGGAGCTGTACGCGCGCTTCCCGGTGTTCGCGGACGCCTTCGACGCGGTCTGCGCCGAACTGGACCCGGCGCTGGACCGGCCGGTCCGCGAGGTGGCGGCCGACGGCGTGGACCTGAACCTGACCGGCTACGCCCAGACCGCTCTGTTCGCGGTCGAGGTCGCCACCTTCCGGCTGCTCGAATCCTGGGGCGTGGTGCCGAACCTGCTGCTCGGCCACTCGATCGGCGAGGTCGCGGCGGCGCACTGCGCCGGGGTGTTCTCGCTGGCGGACGCCTGCCGGCTGGTCGCGGCCCGGGCCCGGCTGATGCAGGCACTGCCCAGCGGCGGCGCGATGCTCGCGGTGCGGGCCGAGGAGGCGGAGGTCCGCGAGGTCCTGGCCGGCCGGGCCGACGTCGCCGCGGTCAACGGACCCGCCGACCTGGTGGTCTCCGGCGACGCGGCCGTGATCGACGAACTCGCCGCCCGCTGGCGGGCCGAGGGGCGCCGGACCGCGCGGCTGGCGGTCTCGCACGCCTTCCACTCGGCGCTGATGGAGCCGATGCTCGCGGACTTCCGCGCGGTGCTGGAGACGATCACCTTCGAGGCGCCGCGGATCGCGATCGTCTCCAACCTGACCGGCGCCCTCGCGGACGCCGACACCCTGGGCACGCCGGACTACTGGGTGCGCCATGTCCGGGAGACCGTCCGGTTCGCCGACGGCGTGGCCTGCCTGCGCGAGCACGGCGTCCGCAGGTTCATCGAGCTGGGGCCGGACGGCGTGCTCTGCGGCATGGCCCAACTGACCGTCACCGACGGGGTGTTCGTTCCGATGCAGCGGCGGGACCGGACCGGCGCGGAGGCGGTCGCGGAGACCGTCGGCGCGCTGTGGACGGCCGGTGTCGCGCTGGACTGGCGGGCCGTGCTGGGCGGCGGCCGGCGGGTCGACCTGCCGACGTACGCCTTCCAGCGCGAGCGGTACTGGCCCGAGCCGGGCCCCGTCCCCGCGCCCGCCAACGGCGCCGTGGATGCCCTCGACGCCCGGTTCTGGGACGCGGTCGAGCGAGCGGACCTGGGAGAGCTGGCGAGCACCCTCGCCGTCGAGTCGGCGGGCGAGCTGGAGCCGCTGCTGCCCGTGCTGTCCTCCTGGCGCCGCCGTCGCCGGGCCGACGCCGTCGTCAACTCCTGGCGCTACCGCGTCACCTGGAAGCCGGTCACGGACGGGCTCGGCGCGGGCGCGCTCACCGGAACGTGGCTGGTCGTGCTGCCGGACGGGGCCGACGGTGCTGCCGGGGCCGACGGGGCGGGCGAAGCGGCCGGGCCGGCCGGCGGGCTGCCCGCGGCGCTGCGGGCCGCCGGGGCCGAGCTGGTCGAGTTCCGCTGCGACCCGGTGGCCGAGGGCCGGGCGGCGCTGGCCGGACGGCTCGCGGAACTGCCCGCCGAGTACGCGGGCGTGCTGTCGCTGACCGCGCTCGGCCCGGACGGGCTGACCGCCTCGGTGGTCCTGCTCCAGGCGCTCGGCGACGCCGCGATCGGCGCGCCGCTCTGGACCGTCACCAGCGGCGCGGTGTCGGTGGGCGGCTCCGACCCGCTGCGCGATCCGCTCCAGGCCCAGGTGTGGGGTGCCGGGCGGGTCGCCGCGCTGGAGCACCCGGACCGCTGGGGCGGGCTGGTCGACGTCCCCGCCGCCGTGGACGGCCGGGTCGCGGCCCGGCTGGCCTCGGTGCTCACCGGCGACCAGGGCCTGGACCAGGTCGCCGTGCGCTCCGCCGGGGTCTACTCCCGCCGACTGGTCCGGGCGGCCGCCGAGGACGTCCCGGCCGAGCCGTGGACCCCCTCGGGCACGGTGCTGGTGACCGGTGGTACCGGGGCGCTGGGCGCCGAGGTGGCGCGCTGGCTGGCCGGTCGGGGCGTTCCCCATCTCGTGCTGACCAGTCGGCGCGGTTCGGCGGCCGAGGGCGTGGACGCGCTGGTGGCCGAGCTGACCGGGCTGGGTGCCCGGGTGACGGTCGCCGCCTGCGACGCCGCCGACCGGGCGGCGCTGGCGGCGGTGCTCGACGCGATCCCGGCCGAGCTCCCGCTGACCGGCGTGGTGCACGCGGCCGGCGTCGCCGAGACCGCACCGCTGGACTGGACCGGCCCCGCGGACGTGCGCTCCTCCACCGGTGGCAAGGTCACCGGCGCGGCGCACCTGGACGAGCTCACCGCCGGGCTGGACCTGGAACTGTTCGTCACCTTCTCCTCCATCGCGGGCGTCTGGGGCAGCGGCGGGCAGGGGCTCTACGCCGCCGCCAACGCCTACCTGGACGCGCTGGTCCAGCAGCGGCGCTCGCGCGGCCTGGCGGGTCTCTCGGTGGCCTGGGGCCCCTGGGCCGAGGCCGGGATGGCGGTGCGCGGGGAGGCGGAGGACTTCCTGCGCAAGCGCGGACTGCCCGCCCTGGACCCGAAGCTGGCCGTCACCGCGCTCGCCGGGGCGGTGGACCGGCGGGAGACCTGCGTGGTGGTCGCGGACGTGGACTGGGAGCGGTTCGCCCCGGCGTTCACCTCCAGCCGCCCCAGCCCGCTGCTGGCCGACCTGCCCGAGGCGGCCCAGCGGCCGGCCGCGGAGGAGCCCGCCGCCGAGGGCGGCACCGCCCTGGTGCGCCGGCTCGCGGCGGCCCCGGTCCCGCAGCGGGGCCGGATCCTGCTGGACCTGGTGCGGGCGCGGGCCGCCACGGTGCTCGGACACGGCACCGCCGAGGCCGTCGGAGCGGACCGGGCCTTCCGGGACCTGGGCTTCACCTCGCTGACCGCGGTGGAACTGCGCAACGCCCTGGGCACCGAGACGGGCCTGGCCCTGCCGGCCACCCTGGTCTTCGACCACCCGACCCCCGGCGAGCTGGCCGAGCACCTGGCCGGTGAACTGCTGGAGGATCTGGACGACCTGGACGGCCCGGACGCCGCTCCGGAGGCGGTCCGGGTCGACGGCGGGGCCGCTCCCGGCACCGACGACCCGATCGTGATCGTCGGGATGAGCTGCCGCTACCCCGGCGGCATCGCCTCCCCGAACGAGCTGTGGGAGCTGGTCGCCACCGGCGCCGACGGCATCTCCGGCTTCCCCGTCGACCGCGGTTGGGCGTTCGCGGACGACGAGGACTCGTACGCCCGGCAGGGCGGCTTCGTCGCCGGGGCGACCGGCTTCGACGCCGGGCTGTTCGGCATCTCGCCGCGCGAGGCGCTGGCGATGGACCCCCAGCAGCGGCTGCTGCTGGAAGCCGCCTGGGAGGCCTTCGAGTCCGCCGAGCTGGACCCGCGCTCGATGCGCGGCCGGCAGATCGGTGTCTTCGTCGGCGCCTCCTCCTCCGGCTACGGCGGGGGCGGCGCGCACGGCTTCGAGGGAGCCGAGGGGCACCTGCTCTCCGGCACCGCCAACAGCGTGATCTCGGGCCGGGTCGCCTACTCCTTCGGCCTGGAGGGGCCGGCGGTGACGGTGGACACCGCCTGCTCGTCGTCCCTGGTGGCACTCCACCTGGCGGCCCAGGCGGTGCAGCGCGGCGAGTGCGCGATGGCGCTCGCGGGCGGTGTCACGGTGATGGTCTCGCCGGCCACCTTCGGCGAGTTCGACCGCCAGGGCGGGCTCGCCTCGGACGGCCGCTGCAAGGCCTTCGCGGCCGCGGCGGACGGTACGGGCTGGGGCGAGGGCGTCGGCGTGCTGCTGGTCGAGCGGCTGTCGGACGCCCGGCGGCTCGGGCACCGGGTGCTGGCGCGGGTGCGCGGCAGCGCCGTCAACCAGGACGGCGCCTCCAACGGCCTCACCGCGCCCAACGGCCCCGCACAGGAGCGGGTGATCCGCCAGGCACTGGCCACCGCCGGACTGACCACCGCCGACGTGGACGTGGTCGAGGCGCACGGCACCGGCACCCGCCTCGGCGACCCGATCGAGGCGCAGGCGCTGCTGGCCACGTACGGTCAGGGGCGGCCGGAGGGCAGCCCGCTGCTGCTGGGCTCGATCAAGTCCAACATCGGGCACACCCAGGCCGCCGCCGGCGTCGCCGGGATCATCAAGATGGTCATGGCGATGCGTCACGGCGTCCTCCCGGCCACGCTGCACGTGGACGAGCCCACCCCGCACGTCGACTGGTCGGCGGGCGCGGTCGAGCTGCTGACGCGGGCCCGGCCGTGGCCGGAGGACGGTCGGCCGCGCCGCGCGGGCGTGTCCTCCTTCGGCATCAGCGGCACCAACGCCCACGTCATCATCGAGGCCGTGCCGAGCCCCGCCCCGGCCGAGCGGACGGCGGCGGCGCCGCCGGTGGTCCCCTGGCTGCTGTCGGGCAGGACCGAACCCGCCCTGCGGGCCCAGGCCGAGCGGCTCGCGGCCTTCCTCGGCTCCGGCGACGGGGCCGACGGTCGGCCGCAGCCGGACCCGGCCGACCTCGGCCACGCCCTGCTCGGCCGGGCCGCGCTCGCCCACCGCGCGGTCGTGCTCGGAGCGGACGCGGCGGACCTCGCCGAGGGGCTCGACACCGTGACGACGGGCACCCCGTCGGCGCACGTGGTCGCCGGTGCGACGGTCGAAGGCCAGACGGCGTTCCTGTTCACGGGACAGGGTGCGCAGCGGGTCGGAATGGGCCGGGGCCTTTACGAGGCCTTCCCGGCCTTCGCGGCGGCCTTCGACGCGGTCTGCGCGGAGCTGGACCTGCTCCTCGACCGGCCGGTCGGGGACGTGGTGTTCGAGGGCGTCGAGGATCTGGACCGTACGGTGTGGGCGCAGGCCGGGCTGTTCGCGGTCGAGGTGGCGTCGTTCCGGCTGCTCGAATCCTGGGGTGTGACGCCCGACTTCCTGCTCGGGCACTCGATCGGCGAGATCGCCGCGGCGCACTGCGCCGGCGTGTTCTCGCTGGCGGACGCCTGTGCGCTGGTGGCGGCGCGCGGCCGACTGATGGACGCGCTGCCGAGCGGCGGGGCGATGCTGGCGGTCGAGGCCGCCGAGGCCGAGGTCCGCGAGGCGATCGGCGACCGCCTGGACGTCGCGGCCGTCAACGGCCCGACCTCCGTGGTGGTCTCCGGTTCGGTCGAGGCGGTGGAGGAGTTCGCGGCGCGCTGGTCGGGCGAGGGCCGCCGGATCCGCCGGCTGACCGTCTCGCACGCCTTCCACTCGGCGCTGATGGAGCCGATGCTGGCCGAATTCGCCTCGGTGCTGGCCGGGTTGACCTTCGCCGAGCCGCGCGTTCCGATCGTGTCGAACCTGACCGGCGGGATCGCCGAGCCCGGGCTGCTCACCACCCCCGACTACTGGGTGCGCCAGGTCCGTGAGGCGGTCCGCTTCGCCGACGGCGTCGCCCACCTCGACGGGCAGGGCGTCACCCGCTTCGTGGAGCTGGGCCCGGACGGGGTGCTCTGCGGAGCCGCCCAACAGTCCGCGCCCGACGGGGTGTTCGCCCCCGTCGCCCGCCGCGACCGGGAGGACGTGGACACCGCGCTGCGCGCGCTGGCCCGGATCTGGGTCGCCGGCGCGGACGTCGACTGGCGGGCCGTGCTGCCCGCCGGCCGACGGCTCGAACTGCCGACGTACGCCTTCCAGCACGAGCGCTACTGGCCGGAGGCGGTCCCGCCGGCCGGCGACCCGGGTACGGTCGGCCTGGAGCCGGTCGGCCACCCGCTGCTCAGCGCTGCGGTTCAACTGGCCGGTGACAACGGCCTGCTGCTGACCGGAAGGCTGGCGGTGGCCACGCACCCGTGGCTGGCCGATCACGTCATCCTGGACCGGGTGGTGGTGCCCGGCGCCGCGCTGGTCGAGATGGTCTGGGCGGCCGGCCGCCGGGCCGGCTCCCCGGCGATCCGGGAGCTGGTCCTGCGCACGCCCCTGGTGCTGCCCGAGCACGCCGGGGTGCAGATCCAGGTGAGCGTGAGCGCCGCCGGCGAGACCGGTGAGCGCACCGTCGAGGTCTACTCGCGGCCCGAGGGCACCGGCGACGCCGTCTGGATCAGCCACGCGGCCGGACTCCTGGCCGACGAGGCCGCCGCTGCCGACGCCGGACCGGACCTCACCGCCTGGCCGCCGGCCGGTGCCACGGCGCTGCCGCTGGAGGGTTTCTACGAGGCTCTGGCCGAGGTCGGGTACGGCTACGGTCCGGTGTTCCGGGGTCTGGGTGCGGCCTGGCGGGTGGGTGAGACCGTCTACGCGGAGGTCGCGCTGCCCGAGGCGGTGGCGGGTGAGGCGGGCGGTTTCGGTCTGCACCCGGCGCTGCTGGACGCGGCACTGCACGCGGTCGGGCTCTCCCCGGTCGCCCAGGCCGGGGGCACCCGGCTGCCGTTCGCCTGGACGAGCGCCCGACTGGATGCGGTGGGTGCCTCGGTGCTCCGGGTGCGGGTCGAGGGTACGGCGGACGGCGTGTCGCTGCTCCTCGCCGACGGCGTGGGCGAGCCCGTCGCGACCGTCGCATCGCTCGCGATGCGGGAGGTTTCGGCGGAGGCGCTTCGGCCGGTCGGTGAGGGTGGGCCGGAGGCGTTGTTCGCGGTGGACTGGGTGCCGGTTCCGGTGCCGGCG